>USKS01000007.1 GCA_900555345.1 uncultured Eubacteriales bacterium | reverse complement strand
TGCGCCGGCATCTACATTGCAACTCTTAATGTTATATTTCCCATAATAAATTTACTCTTCAAAGGTGCAATAATTGCTAACATTATTGCCATTGTTGCATCGGTCCCCTTAATTGCTGTTGGTAGATGTTCTCTGAAAGACAGCAAGATATCAGAATACTAAGATACCGCTTGTGTATAAGGAGAACCTATTATGCGCATCATCAAATCACTGCTTGTAGCCTTAACGGTCGGCATTACTGTTTTCGCCATCTTGACTGCTGTTTTCCCCGAAAGCGGGGAAAGAACCTATACTGCCGATACAGTACGCTGTTTCGTTACAAAGCACGGCGAGCATTATCATTTTTTAGACTGCAAGTATTTGGACGATACCGACATTTTTGAAACAAATACCGTGCAGGCCACCATTGACGGATACCATGCATGCAACTATTGCAAGGATGATTTGTACTCTTTCAAATATCACAGCGGTAATCCGACAGCAGACCCCGAAAATATAAAAGCCACAATCGTGGATAAGACCGATGAAAAGCACTTTTCCGTAAGCACTCCCACTGCAAAGCTTTCTTCTGTTGCCTCTGCACTCATAGGCTTCACAATTACATTTTTTGTTTGCGGTGACAAGAAAAACAAAATAAAGGTACAACAATGAAAAAAGAAAAGGCGACCGCTTCTGTGTGCCAAAAAGCGTAAACGGCAAGCAGAAATACTTTTGAGGAGGCTCAAGCATCCATGTCAGACAAACAGCTGTATAAACTCGGCGCAGCATATATACGCGTCTCCGACGAGCGTCAGGATGAATACTCCCCTGCAAGCCAGCTCAAGAAGATAAGAGAATACGCCGAAAAAGACGGCTGCCAGATACCCGATGAATACGTGTTCTACGACGACGGCATTTCCGGCAAAAGCGCCAGAAAGCGCGATAGCTTTAACCGAATGATCGCACTTGCAAAAGATAAAGCTCAGCCCTTCCGCACCATATATGTATGGAAATTCTCCCGTTTTGCCCGCAATCAGGAAGAGAGCATGGTATATAAAAACCTGCTCCGGAAGAAAGGGGTCTCCGTCGTTTCCGTGTCAGAGCCTATACCGGAGGGACATTACGGCACACTTATAGAGCGCATCATAGAATGGATGGACGAATTCTATCTGATAAATCTCGGGGCAGAAGTCACTCGAGGCATGACGGAAAAGATATCCCGTGGTGAGCCGGTCACCCCTCCGCCGTTCGGGTATAGAATGGAAAACAAGAATTATATTCCTGACGAAGAGAGCGGTGCAGCAGATGTAGTGCGTGAAGTATTTCAACTGTACGCAGACGGAATGGGGCAGCGTGCCATAGCCGTATATCTCGGTAATAAAGGTGTGCGCACAAAGTACGGAGGAATGCCAGACAACAGATGGATAGATTATATGCTCCAAAACCCATGCTATATAGGCAAGCTGCGTTGGAGCACAGACGGTACAAAAGCCGTATCAAAACGAGATTACGAAAACGAAAGCATAATAACCATAGACGGTCACCATAAGCCGATAATTACTCCTGAGCTTTGGGATAAAGCTCAGGAGCGCATTGTCGAACAAAAAAAGCGTTATCGCAAATACGCCCGCAGAGAACAGCCTGCAGAATATATGCTGAAAAGTCTGATACATTGTGATACCTGCGGCGGCACCTTATCGCTTGCTTCCGCGAAGAGCGGTAAAAACCGTGTAAACACAATGCAATGTTGTAACTATTCCAGAGGCATATGTCATGTATCTCATTCAGTGACTATGCCAAAGCTCGAAATAGCTTTTATAAACGGTCTGGAAGAAGCCTTGAAAACAAACAAATTCAACATCGCGCCGGCGCCGAAAAAGCAGGATGACGACATTGACTATGATAAACTCATAGCCATAGAAAGGCGCAGACTTGCCCGTGCGCAGGAAGCATACCTTGCAGAGATAGACACACTGGAACAGTACAGCACAAACAAAAAAGAGATCACATCGAAGATCGAGGATCTCAAAAATAAGCAACAGCAGTCAGCCGCCGAGACATTTGATATAGAAACGTTCCGCAAGAAGCTCACATATGTAGTCGAGTTTCTCAAAAAGAGCGACGTCAGTGAGCAGGCCAAAAACGAAGCCCTCCGCACTATCATAGATAAAGCAATCTATTCCAAATCCACAGAAACATTAACTATTACTTTTCTCCCACAATAATTATCATAAAATGCACTTCGGAGGTCCGGATGGCGAGCTCGGCGCGTCGCTCAGATACCTGTGCCAGCGCTACACCATGCCGAACGACAAGATCGTAGGTGTTCTTACCGACATTGCAACAGAAGAGCTTGCTCATGTTGAGATGGTTTCGGCGATAGTTTACCAGCTTACGAAAAACCTCAGCATTGACGAGATCAAGCGCAGCGGATTTGACACCTACTTCGTGGATCATACAACGGGGATATACCCGATTGCTGCTGCGGGAGTTCCGTTCCGCGCCGATTATTTCGGCGTCAAGGGCGACGTTTTCGCCGACCTTCACGAGGACCTTGCGGCAGAGCAAAAAGCCCGCGTGACGTATGACAACATTCTGCGTCTCGTTGACGATCCCGACATCTGCGATCCCATAAAGTTTCTGCGTGAGCGGGAGATCGTGCACTTCCAGCGCTTCGGTGAAGCGCTGCGCATAGCGCAGGACGACAGCGACTGCAGAAACTTCTACGGATGGAATCCGGAATTTGACCGCAGCAGAAGCCGCAGAAATATGACAAGATAAAAGCGATCTCCGCGCGCGGCGGTGGTCTACGCGGATAAGCGGCTGCAATAGGTCAACATGCGCTCATGCCGCGTCCCGCCGCGCCACATGGCTGCGAAGGGCTCGGCGTGTCTTATCTCCCGCCGAAAAAGGTTCTTCTGCAGTGCCTTTCCGGTGAGATTCGGTAAAAAGCAGGCGCCCCACTTGCCGGGCGGATGAAATGTTCATCCGCCCGGCAAGAGGGGCGCTGCCTGATTAAGCCGCCGTTATTGGGATTTTTATACTCTCTGAAAAACAGTTATGTATAATACACCGTTTGCAGGGCTTACTGCTGCTTCATTGCCGCAAAGCACTCGCTGCAGTATACGGGTCTGTCGCTTGTAGGCTCGAAAGGAACTTTTGCCTCTTTGCCGCACTGAGCGCACACAGTCGTGTACATCTCTCTCTGTGCTCTGGAAGCGTTCTTTCGTGCATCGCGGCAAGCCTTACATCTCTGGGGCTCGTTCTGGAATCCTTTCTCAGCGTAGAACTCCTGCTCACCGGCGGTGAAAACGAATTCCTTTCCGCAGTCCTTGCAAACTAATGTCTTGTCCTCGTACATGTTTTACCTCTCTCTGAATTTGGGAATGAATTTTTGCCCCAAAACGGGTTTACACCGTTACCTTTGAAAAACAACGCTCTGTTTAAGCTATTCGGGCATATATATCAAACGGATCTCTCCGGTGATAACTTACAATCAGCTTTTTGCCTTTCCTGCAGCCTGCTTCAGCTTGCGGCGCGCGCGGTACAGGCAGTTATTTATACTTCTTGTGCTTTTGCCGAGCTTTTCCGCTATCTGCCGAATGTCGGCGCCTGCGATATACTCCCGCAAAACGGACTTTTCATATGCGGAAAGCTCTGTGCTCATGCGCTCAATAATTTCATCCGCCGCATCCGCATCAACAGGCATACGCTTTCTCGCTGAGCGGCGGGCAGCGGTCCTGTTTGCCGCACTGCTGCGACGCTCTCTCGAAAGCTTTGCACGGCGGACCGACACAAGCGCGTTGCGCACACAGACCTTGGCGTAAAGACCGAATGTAACGTCCTTTTTATCTTCGTCATAGCTCAGTGCGGCGCGAAGCAGCGCGCTTTCCGCCTCCTGCTCGAGCTCTGCCCTGCTGCCTGCACCGCTTGCCTCAAAGCTTGCCGCCATGGAATCTATAAGCGGTGAATACATACCGCGCAGGACATCGAAATCCTCGTGTCTGCCGTTTTTTATGCCGATAAGCAATTCATTTATGTTCTGAGCCACTTTTTTCCTGTCTGCTCTTGTCGAATCGTGCAACTTGTTGAAATTTGAACATCTAATATACGATTATTATATCACAAATGTAGAAAATGTCAACACTATTTTGAATATTTTTCATTATACGTCAAAATTTTATTCATAATCATATCTGTTTTACTTTTTCGCGCCGCGGTCACTGTTCAAACAGGTAGTTGACATCCCCTGATAAAAGCGCCACGATGCCTCGGAAAACAACCTCCGGCTTTTCGGAATAGTTGTTAAGCATTCTTTTCAGCTGATATTCGCTGTCGGCTCTGACGGTGAGGTCCATTATCACCCCGCCTTTATCCTTTATGGAGCATGTCACAAGGTATCCGTCGCCGTCCGGCTTATAGGTCTGGTCGATCCACGCGCCTTTTTTTGCAAAGGAAAGATGACGCAGCGCGCTGCGGTAGCTTTTTTCTCTGACGCTTATCATAAGGTTGTCCGAAAGGGCGCGGGCAACCTGCCTGCCCGTATCCGTGACCTCATACAATACAGTTGCGGAGCTTTCGTATTCGTCCTCGTCGTCATCGGTGCCGTAGCGCGATATATGCGCCCCGTCGTCCGATGTGCCGTTGACGCCGGAGTCCGTTTTAGCGACTTCGGCGCTGCCTGCGCCGCCTTCAGGATCCTTTTTATCCGCCGCCTCGTCTTTATCCCGATCGACTATGATCTCACGAATATGGCCTGCGTCCACGAGCGCAAAAAAGCACTGGGCAAAATCGAAAAAGTTGACTATCCCGTCCTGCATCATTATTGAGCCGATGCTGGGGTAATCAAGGGGGTATCCTATTTTATCAAGCAAGTACAGAATAAAAATCTTTATCTCATTTTCATCCTTCAAATGAGAGGCCATATCCGTCATTTCCTTTCTGATATACCGTTATATAAGTAAGCAGGATAAAACGCGGGAGGCATAAGCCCCCCGCGTGAAAACCGGTGTGAAAACTAATTTGATTGCAATTACTCGAATTCGTTTTCGCTATCCTCTGCCTGGATGGACTCCTTGTATTTCATGTAGTTCTTCATTTTCAGATTATCGAAGTCTCTGCCCCAATAGGTGTTCTTAACTCCGCTTATTACCTTGCTGGTCACGTACGCGTCCTGCAGGAACAGCACGGGAACTATGGGCATATCCTCCATAAGCTTTTCTTCCGCGTCATGGAGAAGCTGTGCTCTTTCCTTGCTGTCGGACGTCTTGCTTGCCTTGTCGATAATATCGTCGTAGTCACTGTCGGAATAGCCGGTCACATGGGGGAACGGATCGTAGTTGTCGTTTGACATATCAACGCCGTTGCCAGAAAACTCCGTCGCAAAGGGTGCAAGCGCCGCGAAAGCGTTGGGCGCGAGCATGTTGTAGTCAAGAGCGATAACGTCGAAGTCGCCCTCGTCGAGCGCCTCCTGATAGAGATCGCGGTATATTACGGACTGGTTGGTATTTTCTGATGAGATCTTCTTTGTGCCCATCTTTTCAACCTTGACGCTGAAGCCGAGAGACTTCCACGCCTCGGCGACCGCCTCAGCGAACGCGACGTCAGCCTCATTGTCTCTTACCTTGATGCTGAAGCTGCCGCTTGTAACGCCTGCAGATTTGAGAAGGGATTTTGCCTCGTCAACATCCGCGCTTGTCGCCAGAAGATCGCCGCCGGTCTTGCGGAAATCGCCCTTTGCGTTTGCGTCGTCAACGCCGCCGGGGACAAGACCCGTCGCGGGCTTTGCATACACAAGAGTGTCTGCTATCGCCTGTCTGTCAAGGGCAAGAGAAAGCGCACGCCTTACCTCTGCCTTTTCAAACAGTCTGTTGGTGGTGTTGAAATAAAGTGATGCAGTTATGGGAGTATCCACTATTTCGGCGCGCTTTTTGTAGAAGTCGCGGGCGCTGAGAGCTATCTCGCCGAGATAGAAGATGTTGCCGGCATCAAATGCGTCTGCCTGTGCCGTGTTGTCTCCGTAAGAATATTTTATTACAAGTCTGTAGGGGATAACGTACTTGTCAAGTGCCTGGTTGGAGTCGGTATCGCGCTTGTAATAGGAAGAACGCTCGAGAACGAGCTTGTCGCCGTAAGAAACATTTCTGATGTCGAAGGGACCGTTTGTAACCATTGTGGAGGCGCGCTTTGCCCAGGTATCGTCGTTGCCGATCTTATCCTCGCGCAGAGGAACGAGCGCCACGCTTGCGCAGGTCTTAAAGAACTCATCTACGTTTATATCGTGCTCAAATTCGATCTTGAGAACGTACGACTCGACTGAATAGATACCGAGATCGTCAACGGTGGCGTTGCCCATCTTGATGTCGCGGGCGTTCTTAACATCGTAAAGGAGGCAAGCCGCGTCGCACTTGTTGGTAGCCTCAACGATGCGCTTCCACGCATAGACGAAATCGTTTGCCTGAACGGTTCTGCCGTCGCTCCACTTTGTGGAACGGAGGTTGATCTCAAGTCTGTATGTATCCTCTTTTTCATCGGGCTCAAGGTACTTGTAGCTCTTCATCATGCCCTTGTGCCAGTCGCCGTCCTCATCAAGAACGGTAAGACCCTCGAACGCCAGCGACAAAATCTTTGCGGTCGCCGTGTCGTTGTATCCGACGATGGGATCGAAATTGTATATCTGGTTTGCCAAATACATTGTGACGATAGCGCCCTTGTCGTCCTTTTTCAAGGTTGAGCATGCGGAAAGCATTCCGATAACGCATACTGCCGCAAGAACGATGCATATCACTTTTTTCATATATTACCTCCACGCCGCCCCCGGCGGCTTATTGTTTTCAAAAGGCTGCGATATGTGCCGCCGCGCCTTTTTCAAACGATACGTTTACATACGGTAAATTATAGCACAATATCGTCCGATAATCAATCTGTAAAGCGGAAAAACGGCACAGTTTCATTTATTTGCACAATAAAAATTCGGCAATTTAGTAAAAATCTACATATAACGCGGGCATTTAGACTCACCGCACGCGTCGTGCGCTCCCGCAGAAGTAGCGCCTTTATCAAAGTGCGCCGCGGCGCGGCGGCAATGCGCGCAAAAAACCCGCAAAAACCGCGCTGATATCATCGGCGGATACCGTCTTTCGGGCTTTGTGCGGTATAGACGGCGCTTATGCGGCAAATTATATTATTATTATAATATATTTTTCGGGAAAGGCAACGATTATGTTAAAAAATTCACAAATACCGACGGAAAACGTCACAGAAAGCGCGGCTTTTCCAAGGACCGACCTTGCCTGCGAAAGCGTGGGGGCGCTGAACAAGCCATACCGCGGGGCGGTAAGCGAGGATGGCGAGATATGCTCCGTGCCCGTGTCACGCCTTGAAGTGCTGAATAAAGAGGGCGAGATCGAGACCGGCCGCAAGCGCGGAAGCTATGTTACCCTGTACTGTCCGCTTATGAAATACCTCGACGCAAATGACGCGGAAAACATAACCGAGGCGCTGTCTGTCCTCCTGCGGGAATTTACGCAAAAGCTGTGCGGCGCGCCCGTTTCAAGCGCCACGAAAGTGCTTGTGGCGGGGCTGGGCAACCGTTTTATAACGGCTGACGCCCTCGGTCCCCGCGCTGCGGACAAAGTCGCCGTTACAAGTCACGTCATGGAGTCGGGACTTCTTGACAGCATCGGCTGCTCCAGCATTTCCGCAGTGCATCCCGGCGTTATGGGGCAGACGGGGATAGAGGCGGGAGCGATGATCAAGGGTGCGGCGGACTATGTAAAGCCGGATGTGGTCATTGCCATAGACGCCCTTGCTGCGCGCTCCACAAAGCGGCTTGCCTCCACCATACAGCTGTCGGACACGGGCATCGAGCCCGGCAGCGGGATAGGAAACCGCCGCAGCGCCGTCAACAGAGAGAGCATCGGCTGCCCCGTGATAGCTATCGGCGTGCCCACCGTTGTGGACTGCGCCACGCTTGTCTGGGACGCGCTTGAGCGCGCGGGATGCGAGTGCGGCGAGGAGATGCGCGCCCTGCTTGAAAAGGAGCGCAGCTATTTTGTATCCCCGAAGGACGGGGATATCATATGCGACGAGGTGGCGGCGCTTATAGCCTCGGCAATAAACCGCGCATATATGGCGGAGGGGCTGTAAGGCACTTTCCTGCCGTTGACAAACGGAATTATTTGTGATATATTATAGGCGGCACGGCGACGGAGACCTGTTGACTCTGTTAAATCAGGGCGATACTCTTGATGACCCGTGCCTTCTTTTATGCAAAGCATTTCCGCATTGCCACCTGCGCGGCGCCGCAGTCTTTCAGCACTGAGCCTGCCCTTCACGGTTTGCGCACAGAAAAACCTTTACCGAACCGCTTGACAAGATCATACAGAACGGATATACTTTTATCAAAGGCAGCTGAACTATCATCTGTTAAGCCTCCGATTCCGGAGAGAACACGGTTAGGTAGTCGGCTGCCGTTTCTTTTTTCACGTTTCGCTGCCGCCGGCACTGCCGAAATTGTACGCTGTTTTTGTCAAATATTGACATATTGCCCATAAGAGTTTATAATAGTATGGTAAATTCTTTTCGCGGCGCCTAAGAACGCGCCCGCAAACGTCGGCAAAGTGCTGCAGGATCATTTTGCGGCGCGGCGCAGATAGGGCATAACTTACGGCAGCCGGACAAAAAACGACAGGAGAAAGAAATGGAAAAAACAGAAAAAAGAAAGCGTTCAAAGGACGAAATACTTGAGATCGTCGTTGTAGTTCTTCTCGGTCTTACCGCCCTTCTGACCGCATGGGCAACATGGATAGGCTCGCTGCACGGCGGAAATCAGGCGACAAATTACGCGAAAAGCAGCAACCTCTCCGCAGACGGCAACTCCATGTGGAACCAGGCCGCGCAGGATCTCACCGCGGATATGCAGCTATGGAATACCATAAGCGAGCTGAGAATCGAGTATTCGTTTGCCGAGGAGAAGGGCGACGCAGCCGAAATGGAGCGCATCGACTGGAAGCTTGAGCAGATATATGCCGACAACGTAAGCGAGGAGCTGCAGGCAGCCATCGACTGGGCTGACGGGCAGGAGGAATACGCTTCTCCCTTTGACATGGAGGGCTACACCGACAGCTATTTCGCAGACGCGCAGGCAGTTCTTGACGAGGCACAGGAGACTCTTGAGCAGGGTCAGAAGGACAACGCTCACGGCGATGCCTTCGGCCTTGTGACGGTCATATACTCCATTGTGCTGTTCCTGCTCGGTATTGCGGGCTCTTTCAAAAGCACGACAAACAAGACGGTTATCATTTGCATCGGTATCGTCGGTCTTATTGCGGCAAGCATTTACATGCTCACACTGCCGCTGCCCACCGGCTTTTCCCTTTCTTCCTACTTCAGCGGAAAATAAAACGTGGCTAACGCTCCCGCCTGTCGGCGGGAGCGTTATTATTTTACCGCCGACACCGCAAGACCCGTCGGATCGGCTTTCTCATCTTCGGGCGCCGCCGCAGCCGTTTTTTATAAATAAAAAGTCCGCCCGCCCGAAATCGGCGCCCGCGGCGGCAAAACTTTGGCAAAAATCGTTGAAAAGTCCCTGTGTGTATGGTAAAATGTAGGGTGAATAATCGGCGAAAGGATATGATAATATTATGGAATACCGTTTTTCAGATAAAATGAGGGATCTTAAGCCCTCCGCAATACGCGAAATATTCAAAAGTCTTACCGACCCCGAAATGATAAGCTTTGCAGCCGGAAACCCCTCTCCCCTGTCGTTTCCCGTAAAGGAGCTTGCCCGCATTTCCGCCGATATTTTTGAAAATTCGTCAACGCAGGCGCTCCAGTACAGCGTTACCGAGGGATATGCCCCTCTGCGCGAGGCCGCGCGCCTCAGAATGAAAGAAAAATTCAATATCGACCGCGAGGGAGACATGACCATAATCACCTCAGGCGGTCAGCAGGGCATTGAGCTCGCCTGCAAAGCGCTGTGCAACGAGGGCGACACCGTTGTGTGCGAGGACCCCACGTTCATCGGCGCGCTTAACGCTTTCCGCTCATGCGGGGCAAAAACCGTGGGCATCCCCTCCGGCGAGGACGGGATCGACACCGCGGAGCTTGAAAGGCTGCTTTCGGAGAACGACCGTATAAAGCTTATATACCTCATCCCCACGTTCCAGAATCCCGGCGGCTTTACCATGCCCCTTGAAAAGCGCCGCGCCATATACGATATTGCCCTTCGCCACGAGGTTATGATACTGGAGGACAACCCCTACGGCGAGCTCCGTTTTGCGGGGGAGAACATACCCACCATAAAAAGCATGGATACAGAGGGCATCGTGCTGTATTCGTCGTCGTTTTCAAAGATCCTCTCTGCCGGCATGCGCATAGGATACCTCTGCGGTCCCGAGCCCGTTGTGCAGAAAATGGTCGTGGCAAAGCAGAGCGAGGATGTGCACACGAATATATTCTTCCAGATGCTCACATACCGCTATATGACGGAGTGCGATCTCGACGCACACATCAAAGCAATAAATGACCTTTACCGCGCAAAGTGCACTCTTATGCTGAAAACTCTGGATGAGTCCATGCCGGAGGGCGTACACTATACACGTCCCGAGGGCGGTCTGTTCATATGGATGACTCTGCCCGAGAAGATACGCATGGAGGACTTCGTAAAGCGTGCCATTGAACAGAAAGTCGCGGTCGTGCCCGGCAGCACGTTCTTGTGCGACACCGAGGCGCGGATAAACGCCGTACGTCTCAACTACTCAACGCCGTCGGACGACGACATTGTAAAGGGCTGCCGCATACTGGGCAAGGTAGCGGGCGAAATGCTCGGCGAATGATCATCCCGCTTTAAGAATAAATACCGTATTGGACAAGGAGGGCTTTATGAACATCTGGCACGACATGCCCGCGGCGCGCATAACTCCGGAGCATTTCTCCGCCGTTATCGAAATATCCAAGGGCAGCAAAAACAAGTATGAGCTTGACAAGGAAACGGGAATGATCCGTCTCGACCGCATACTGTACACATCGACCCACTACCCCGCGAACTACGGTTTTATCCCCCGCACATATGCGGACGATCTGGACCCTTTGGACGTGCTTGTCCTTTGCTCTGAGGCAATTCTCCCCATGACTGTCGTGGATGCATATCCCATCGGCGTTATCAGAATGATAGACCAGGGAAAGCTTGACGAAAAGATCATCGCCATTCCCTTCACCGACCCGAACTACAACATATACAGTTCCATATATGAGCTGCCGAAGCATATATTCAACGAAATGTGCCACTTTTTCACGGTTTACAAGCAGCTTGAGGAAAAGTCGACCGCAGTCGACGATCTGGACGGTCCCGAGGCGGCAAAAGAGATCATTGCGGACGCAATAGAAAACTACAAACGTCTTTACGGCGGCAAGGCGGAAAAATAAAACTCAGCCGATACGATAAAGGCATCAAGGAGACATAATGTTTATAGATAAAATAGAAATACACGTCAAAGCCGGCAGCGGCGGAAACGGCAGCGTTTCCTTCCGCCGTGAGAAATATGTCGCCAAGGGCGGTCCCGACGGCGGCGACGGCGGGCGCGGCGGCAATGTCGTTCTTCGCATCGACGAGGGTGCAAACACCCTTCTGTATTTCCGCTACAAACGAAAATTCGCGGCACAGGCGGGCGGCGACGGCATGGGCGGAAAGATGCACGGCAAGAACGGCGCGGACATTATAATTCCCGTTCCCCGCGGAACTATAGTTCGAAACGCGGAAAACGGAAAGATAATAAAAGACATGTCAGACGGAGAAGACTTTGTCGTCTGCCGCGGCGGACGCGGCGGCTGGGGAAACAAGCATTTTGCGACCCCTACGAGACAAATTCCCCGTTTTGCGAAAAACGGCATACCCGGTGAGGAAAAAGATGTTCTGCTGGAGCTGAAAATGATAGCCGACGTAGGTCTTGTGGGGCTTCCCTCTGCAGGTAAAAGCTCACTTCTCGCCTGCGTTTCCGCGGCGCGTCCCAAGATCGCCGACTACCATTTCACCACTCTTGAGCCCAGTCTCGGCGTTGTCAACACAGCGGCTGACCGCGGATTTGTAATGGCTGACATCCCCGGACTTATAGAGGGCGCAAGCGAAGGCGCGGGGCTGGGACACGATTTTCTGCGTCACATAGAGCGCTGCCGTCTGCTTGTGCAGGTAGTAGACGCCTCCGGCATTGAGGGCCGCGACCCCTGTGACGATCTTAATACCATATCCGCGGAGCTTGAAAGCTTTTCTCCCGAGCTTGCCGCTCGCCCGAGAATAGTCGCGGCAAACAAGTGCGATATGCTTGAGGGCGGAGACAGCGAGGCTGTTGAGCGCCTTGAGAAGCTGGCAGCGGCGGCGGGATATCCCACGGTGCGCATTTCCACCGCCACCCGCATGGGTATAGACACGCTTCTCGGCATGATAGAGGGCGAGCTTGCGAAGCTGCCGCCCGTGACCGTATATGAATCGGAGATAACCCCCGAGGACGAGGAGCGCGAGCGCTTTGAGAACGCCGTGCCCGAGGACACCGTTATAAAACGCGCGGACGACGGCGCGTTTGAGTGCTGCGGCAAGTGGCTCGAAAAGCTGTGCGGCCGCATATATTTTGACGACCGCGAATCGCTTATGTACTTCCAGAAGTCGCTGAACGACGCAGGCATAATCGAAAAGCTGCGCGAGGCAGGCTGCACCGAGGGCTGCACCGTGAGAATGTTCGATATTGAATTTGATTTCGTAGACTGATGGCGGAAATAAACAACCATACTCCTCTGCCCGAGGAATTCAAAAAGCGCTCCCGGGCGCTTTTTGACAATGAAGAGGAATTCGGGCGTTTTCTGTCCTCTCTCGAAGAGGGCGACGCCGTCCGTGCGCTGAGAATAAACACGCTCAAGGTGTCGGACGCAGCCGCAAAGCGCCTTATATCCTCAATGGGGCTTGTGCCCCTCGGATACGGCAGCGGATACATTTTTGAGAGTGCCGCGCCCGGGTCAATGCCCATGCACCACGCGGGCGCGTTTTACGTACAGGACCCGGGAGCGATGAGCGCCGTTGCAGCGGCGGAGGGCATCATATCGCCTGATTTCAGAATACTTGATATGTGCGCCTCCCCCGGCGGAAAAAGCACGCAGCTTGCCGCGCTTCTGACAAACGGCGGCAGCGGATATCTTGTTTCAAACGAGATAGACCGCTCCCGCGCGAAGATACTTCGCGGAAACACGGAGCGTATGGGGCACCGAAGGACCGTTGTGACCTCCGCCGCGCCGGACAGAATAGCCGAGGATTTTGAATCGGTTTTTGATTATGTTCTGGTGGACGCTCCCTGCTCCGGCGAGGGCATGATGCGCAAATACGCCGAAGCATCCGCGCAGTGGAGCGAGGAAAACGTGCTTATGTGCGCCGAGCGGCAGCGTGGCATACTTGAGGCGGCGCAGCGCTGCGTTTGCGGCGGCGGATATCTTATGTACTCGACCTGCACGTTCTCTCTCGAAGAAAACGAAATGCAGGTGGACGATTTTCTCACACGCCATCCCGATTTTGAGCTTATAGCTGCCGATGAAAAGATCCGAAAAATAACCTTAGGCGGCATAAACTTTGAAGGATGCAAACACGACATGAGCGCCTGCCGCAGGTTTTACCCTCACGTCTCCCCCGGGGAGGGACAGTTTTTCGCGCTTATGAAAAAAAGCGGCGACACAGCCGAGCGCTCGCAGCGCCTGCCAAAAAGTGCGGCATCACCCCTTACAAAGGACGACGCCGCCGCGCTCGACGCTTTTCTCTCTCCGCTTCTTGACGAATATCCGAAGGCAGTAAAGCTCGGCGGCAGCATTATGCTCTCAGGCGATCTGCCATGCCCCGCCTACACACTTTGCTGCGGTGTCTGCGCGGGAGAAGTTTCAAAATCGCGGCTCGTACCTGCGCATCACCTTTTTTCCGCCATGGGCGCACTTATGAATAACACTGTTGATTTTGAACCCGACAGTCCGCAGACGGAAAAATACCTGCGCGGCGAAACCGTTGAAACGGAAAATACCGTCGGCGGCTGGTGCGCCGTCACGGATGTGCCGCGGGCGGCGGAAAGCTTGTGGAAAAAACTCTTAAAAATCACTATCCGAAAGGACTGAGAAACAGATGAGAGAGATTTTCGGCTATGTATTGGCGAGTGTATTTGCCGCTGTTGCAGTGCTGCATATAATCTGCTGCTTTGCAGGAGTGCGCAAAATACGCATGGTCACAAAGCCCATGCTGCTCATACTGCTTTGTGTTGTGTACATACTGCTCGCAAAAGAAGTCCGCATGCCGGTCATCTGCGCCATGCTGCTGGGCTGCGCGGGAGATACGCTGCTGCTTTTCGGCGACAACAAAAAGCTGTTTGCCGCGGGCGCCGCGGCTTTCGGCCTCGGTCACGCCGCATATTTCGCGGCGCTTTTGCCAATGGTGGTGCATATTTCAGAGCCCCCGTGGATCTTTGTCCTGTGCGCCGCGGTATGCCTTATCGAGCCAGTTATCCTGTTTATATATCTACGCCGATACATACCGGCTCCCCTTGCGCCCCTTGCGGGGGCATACTGCCTGTTTATCGGCATCATGACGGCGCTTGCCGCCGCGCTTTTCGTAAGATCTCCGTCGACTGAGAGCCTCGCGGCGCTCGGAGGCATGGCGTTTTTCGTTGCGAGCGACAGTGTTCTTGCCGTCAATGTTTTCAAATACGAAAGCGAGCCGCCCGTGCAGAGCGGCATTATCATGACAACATACATTGCGGCGCAGTCGCTTCTGTGCGCGGCGTTCGTGCTTATGTAACAAAAGCGGCTCGGCGCGATATATCATTTGCGCCGAGCCCCGCTTTTGCCCGGATCCGTTCCCCATCTGATCCCCATCGCCTGCCGATTTTGAAAATCAAGCCATTTGCACTGAAACATACCGAAATATTTGTCAATATTTTTACATATTGGTCATTGAATTCCTACCAAACAGGTAGTATAATAAAATTGCGGAGGATGGGGATAAAATAATATCAAAGCGTTGACAGTATATAATATAAATGGTATACTGTAATGCCGGAATGTAACTTCCGCAGAAAGGCAGGATATATATGAAAGTATATGCAGACAATGCCGCAACAACTCACATTTCCGATCATGCACTGGCGGAAATGATCAAATATTACGGCCCCGAATACGAAAATGCCTCAAGCCTGCACGAATACGGTCAGGCCGCCGCAGACGCTCTCGCAGACGCACGCCGCCGCATTGCAGCGTGTCTGGGCTGTGCCGCAAACGGCATTATATTCACATCCGGAGGCAGCGAAGCCGATAACCAGGCGCTTATCTCCGCTGCGCATCTGGGCGCGAAAAAGGGCAAAAAGCATCTTATCTCAACCGCGGTCGAGCACCACGCTATCCTTCACACGCTGGACAAGCTGAAAAAAGAGGGCTTTGAAGTTACCATACTGCCCGTTGACTCAAAGGGCAGAGTTACCGCCGCTCAGGTAGCCGACGCCATCAGAGACGACACGGCGCTTGTAAGCGTTATGTTCGCGAACAACGAAATAGGTACAATAGAGCCTATTGCCGAGATCGGCGCGGTCTGCCGCGAGAAAAAGGTTCTGTTCCACACGGACGCGGTCCAGGCGGCAGGTCATCTTCACATAAACATCGACGAAATGAATATAGACATGCTGTCCCTTTCGGCGCACAAGTTCCACGGTCCCAAGGGCACGGGTCTTCTGTACGCAAAGCGCGGGATCGCTCTCGAGAGCCTTATCTGCGGCGGCGCGCAGGAGAAAGGCAAACGTGCCGGCACAGAAAACCTGCCCGCTATCATGGGTATGGCTGCCGCTCTTGAGGACGCATGCAAAAATCTTGACGAATATTCAAAGCGCGTCAGCGCATACCGCGATAAGGTCATAAACGAGCTTTCAAAGATACCCTACAGCATCGTGAACGGTGACAGAGTGAACCGCCTGCCCAATAACGTGAACATGTGCTTTGAGGGCATTGAGGGCGAGAGTCTTCTGCTCATGCTCGATATGTACGGCATCGCCGCTTCCTCCGGTTCGGCTTGCACCTCCGGCAGTCTCGATCCCAGCCACGTGCTGCTCGCTATCGGACTTCCCCACGAGGTCGCCCACGGCAGCCTGCGTCTCACCTTCTCCGAGTACACCACCGAAGAAGAGATCGACTACATCATCGAAAAGGTGCCCGGCATTGTTGAAAAGCTGCGCGATATGTCCCCCGTATGGGAGCGCATGATGAAAGAAAGAGCAAACTGACATATAATTATCGAGAAAGGCAAGGTAATATATTATGGCTATGAATTACAGCGAAAAGGTCATGGATCATTTTCAGAATCCCCGCAATGTAGGTAAAATAGAAAACGCCGACGGCGTCGGCGAGGTCGGCAACGCAAAGTGCGGAGATATCATGAAGATATATCTCAAGATAGACGACGGCATTATTACCGATGTCAAGTTCAACACCTTCGGCTGCGCTTCCGCGATAGCGACCAGCTCCATGGCGACCGAGCTTATCAAGGGCAAGCCCGTAAAAGACGCTCTCACCCTTACGAACAAGGCAGTCGTTGAGGCTCTGGACGGACTTCCGCCGGTAAAGATCCACTGCTCCGTGCTTGCGGAGGAGGCTGTCAAAGCGGCTGTCAAGGACTACTACGACAAAAACGGCATCGCCTACGACCACAGCAAGTTCCCCGACTGCTCCAGCTGCGAAAGCTGCCGCATGGTCTGATGGCTGTCTCTTATACACATCTCCGAGC
>USKS01000006.1 GCA_900555345.1 uncultured Eubacteriales bacterium | reverse complement strand
CCCCGCCGATACCGTTCCTCTGCGGGGCGCGGATCATATATCAAGCTTTTTAACTTTCTTTTTTATGCGGTGCAGATCGGACAGCATTTTCAGCGCGTCCCCCGCAAGATGTACTTTTGAGGCACGGTGATTTATGACCGTGACCGGTATTTCGCATATGTCGATCCCCATTTTCTGCGCTATCTTTATGACCTCAAGATCAAACGAAAATCCGTCGGTGGTGCAGAGAGAGAATATCTTTCTGGCGCAGTCGCCGTCAAAAGCCTTGAAGCCGCACTGCGAATCGGACAGCCTGAATCCCGCAAAGGCGGCAATGACCTTTATATACGCCTTGGACGCGACACGCCGCAAAAACGTGTAGCTGCCGTAGCCGTCGGCGCTGAGATTTCTCGAGCCGACCGCCGCCGCCTCTCCGCCGCCGATGACTTTCGCCGCCTCAAATATCACATCCGTACCGTAGGCAAGATCGCAGTCCGTGTATATAACGCAGTCGCCGACGGATGCCTCCACCGCCGTGCGCACCGCCGCACCCTTGCCGCGGTTATTTTCGTAGCCGACAACGCGAAAGCGGGAGTAGCCGCATTTTTCAATATGGCCGCGAAGCAGCTCTGCCGATCCATCGTCGGAGCCGTCGTCACAGAAAATGACCTCGTAGTCATATTCGGACCGGTGCGCTTCCATGGCGCGAAAAAGCGTATCTGCCGCGCTGCGGCAGATAGAGCTTTCGTTGTACATGGGTATGCATACCGATATTTTCATGTGTTTTCGCTCCGTCCGGATCCAAAGATGTCCCGCGCCGCGCATCTGCGGCGCGTTTATTAATTATATGCCTTTTTGTATACCTTATATTCCGCCTCGCAGGTGATACCGAGGCTCTCTAGCGATAAAAGCTTTTCTCTGCCCTCTTTGGGACAGCGAAAGAAAAACGGGGTCATCTCAAACAGTGCCGCGATCATGTCGCCGCCGCAAAGCTGTGCCGTGTACGATACAGTCGACGTATCCAGCAAAGCAAAGCCCTCCGGCGCACTGATATGCGGCTCCGACACCCGCGGTTCGCCGTACAGCACGCAGCGCATCTCCCAGAGATGACGCTTGCCCGACGAGCATATTATAAGAAGCCCGCCCGGTTTCAGGATTCGCAGCGCTTCCTCCCACGGGACAGGCGCAAACATACTGATGACAACATCCGCGCAGCCGCCGCGAAGGGGCATATCGAAGATATTGGCTGCCGCAAATACGGAATCCGGAAAAAGCCCGCGCTCGCTTTTCAATCGCTTTGAGGCACGGTCGGCACCGTATTTTGACGCGTCAAAGCCCGCGAAGCAAACGCTTCTCCCCGCCCCGTCAAGGCAGCGCGCAATATTCAGTGTGTGGTATCCCTCGCCGCAGCCCGCGTCCGCAAACATAACTCTCCCGTCTCCCACGGACAGATTTTTGTCCGCAAGTCTTGCGATCTCGCGGGAGAATTCATCATAAACACCGGTCGAAAGAAATGCGCTGCGGGAGGAAAGCATACGCCGATCATCGCCCGTTTTCGCGTTGGAGGCTTTGCCCGGCGGCAGGAGATTTACATAACCGGAGGCGGCAATATCGTAGCAGTGGCGCCGCGCGCCGCCGCAAACAAGGGAGGAGTCGTCGCGCCGCAGCGCGGCGCGGCATACGGGGCACGCAAGGCCCTCCGGGAAGCCGTACATCCGCCGTTCTCCCGCCGTCATTTTATCACCTCAACGAGCTTTGCGTGCAGGGCGTATCTGCCGTCAGTCGCACCGTTCGTGCAGGTGGAAAGAGTTATCATAGTGTCCCCCGCGGAAAATGTTTCGCTGCACGGCACCTTTGAGTTTGCCACGACCTCGTTTGCAAACTTCAGAAACGCCGCGTCATTGGGGAAATCGGTGCGGTAGTAGAAGTAATCCGATGTTGTGGGATATATCGAAACGGGCTTGTATATAAACACTCCGTCCATTGTGTATATATAAATTTTGTGGTTTGCAAAGAAATCCGCGTCGAGATATTTCGTAACATCGTGGAACATGGAGCTTTTGCTGCCCGCCACAGCCACAACGTTATGACCGTATATGACGGCGTTGTAGTTGTCCGTCAGAACATCCTTTGTGTTGTAGTCAAGGAAGATCGAGCCTATGGGCAGCGCCTCACCGGTGTAGGCGTGGTCAAGATAATAGTCGTTGTCCGAGCCGCGCATCACGGGGTGGTCGATAGTGGTGCCCTCGGCGTATATCCAGCCGTAAACATCGGGGTTTTTCGCCTTAAGCGCCGTAAGGCTCGCCTTCATTGCCGCAAGCTTTTCGGCATATTCGCTGTTCTGACTGTTGCTGTCGGCGCTTTTGCCCTGCGCGATGCGGTCATACAGAGAGAGCATGGCGTTGTCGCCGCCTATCATCGCGAGAGCGGACGGGTGGTTGAAGGATTCCGCGCTTTCGGTGTTGAAATCGGGGCGCTCAAACTCTGCGTCGTTGTATACCTTGGAGCCGTCTATCTTGCCTTTTATGTTTTTTGCCAGCATGACGATGCAGACTGCGGCGATTGAGGCAAAAACGACCAGAAGCGCTATCTGCAAAACGTTTGCAAATCCGCCCCTCCCCCGCTTATTCTGTTTTTTCCCGCCGTCGGCGCTCCTTACGGGCGCGCCGTGCGCGCCGTCTTTATCTGACACTATAATATCCTCCGCAGTCAGCTCTTTTGCAGAAAGTACAAAATCATTTTCGGTAAAATCGGGATCCTCGGGGATAGGAACGTCCGGCGCGGGAACACAGGCGAGACGGTCGTATTCGTCAAAATCGTCATCTTCGTCCCCCGCTTTATCGGAGTCTGCGCTCCCTGCCTCGTTGCTGCCGATCATGTCGGCGCTTTCTGTACCGTACGCCGCCGTATCCGCAGTGCCGCCCTCTGCATCCGCACTCACGGTTGCGGTGCGCTCTGCCGCATTTTCACTGATCGGCGCGGCGTTTTCCTCCGCAGCCGCGCTTTTCGGCGCGGCGCCGGTCGCGTCGGCGACTGCCGCCGCGAGTTTTTCTTTCTTTTCTTTTTCGGCGGACTTTGCCGAAGCAGCGCCCGTATTTTTTCCCGCCGCGCCGCCCGTTTTTATATTTTTACGGTCTGTCGGGCGGGACTGCGCGCGCGCCGCGCCGTTCTTTGCGCTTTTCGCACTTTTCTTCTTTTTGCTGCCGGACACGCCGTCTCACCCCTTCTTGCAGTTTCTATGTCACCATTATAATATATTTTAATGTGAATACAATAGTTTTTGTGTAAACATTTTTTCGCCGCGCGGCGGAAAACTGTTGCAAAATTTCAAAACAGTGGTAAAATAGTTTCATAAATATCAACCGTACCCGCCGCCTGCGACGGGATTTTCGGTTTTGTGCAAAGCGGGAGACTTTCAATGACGGCTGACATTTTCGAGCTTTTCAAAAAAATATCAAAGCACGACGGAGAAAATTCCGCCGCACCCGAATTTATCATAGCGGGGCTCGGAAACCCCGGCGCGGAGTATGCGAAAACACGCCACAACGCAGGCTTTATCGCTATGGATTTTATTTGCTCCGCCCTCGGCACGGAGTGCCGCCGCTCGCGCTTTTCGGCGCTGACCGGGCGGGCAGTCCTCGGCGGGCACAGCGTGCTTCTCATGAAGCCGCAGACATACATGAATCTGTCGGGCGAGGCAGTGCGCGACGCGGCGGCGTATTACAGGATCGCGCCGGAGAATATCATCGTCATAAGCGACGACGTAAATCTTGACATAGGTCATATGCGCATACGAAAAAAAGGCTCCGACGGCGGACAAAAGGGACTTTACAGCATCATATATCAGCTTTCCAGCGATGCTTTTCCCCGCATACGCATAGGGGTCGGCAAAAAGCCGGAAGGATACGACATGAAGGACTGGGTGCTCTCGCGCTTTACGGACGCGGATCTCGAAACGATGCGTCCCTGCTTTGAGGCATGCGCCGACGCGGCGGCGCTTATAATGGATAATAAGATCGAAGCCGCCATGGGAAAATACAACGGCATGAGCCCGGAAGACCGATAATAAATACTTTTTTCTACCCGAACTACCGAAACGGAACTTGTATATGAACAACGAAACTCTGCTGCTTTCCGTACTTCGCGAAAGCCGTGAATACAAAGCTCTTACAGACGCGCTGGGTGCCGCAAAGCGGCAGGCATCTCCGCGTCCTTTTGCCGTTACCGGACTTTCAGAGGGAGCCTCTCCCCTTCTGCTCTGCGCGCTTGCGGGGGATACCGTTGCCTCGGGCGAGCGCGTACTCATACTCTTTTCCTCCGAAAAGGACGCAGCCGACACCGCTGCCCTTCTCGGCGCACAGGGGATTTCCGCCTGCCATTATCCCGCCCGCGATTATAACTTCAATATAGCCACACCCTCCCGCGAGTGGGAGCACCGCCGTCTTTCGGTGCTCTCCCGCCTTTTGTTCACGGAAGAGCCCATGGCGATATGCGCAACGGCGGAGGCGGCGCTGCAGATAACCGTTCCCCCGGAGGAGCTTATCCACCTTTCTCTAAACATCGACCCCGCGCGCCCCGTTGATCTTGACAGGCTGTGCGCCGTGCTCGGCGCCGGAGGGTACTCCCGCGTGGAGCTTGTAGAGGGCTCCGGACAGTTTACGGTGCGCGGAGGCATTGTGGATATATTTCCGCCCGCGGACGCGCCCCTTCGCATAGAGCTTTTCGGCGACGAAATAGACCGCATGGGGTATTTCGACCCAGCGACACAGCGCTTTACGGAAACTATCGACAAGCCCGTGCTCATACCGCCCGCCCACGAGGTGGTGCTGACCGACGACAGGCGCCGCCTTATTGACGGTGCGTGTGAAAAGCAGCTGAAGGTGCTTGCGGCAAGAAATGATGCGGATATGCACGCCGTGCAGACCCTTATGCAGGAGCAGGCGCTTGTACGCGGCAGTGCCGACATCGGATTTGCCGACAAATACCTGCCGTTTATATACCCGGAGGCAGACTGCCTTTTCGACTATTTCGATGGCATTTGTGTTCTGAACGATTCCGCCGCCGTGCGCGAGCGCGCAAAAGCTGCGGAGCAGCTGACGCTTCAGTCCGTTGCGGACATGGCGGCGTCCGGCGAGCTTTATACAAAGTCCTCGGGGCTTTATATAAACCCCTTTGAGCGCGTTGAAAAGGCGCTCGGCGTTATGCCAGGAGTTCTGCTCGACCCATTTGCCAGAAGTCACCCGGGCATGACCGTCGGCGCGGAATTCAACTTTCAGACAAGGCATATCCCGCCCTATGCGGGCAACACGGCGCTTATGCTTGAAGATCTTTCGGGCTTTGTGGGCGGCGGATACCGCTGCGCCGTGCTTTGCGCAAACGAGACGGAGGCCGCGGGACTCGCGAGATCTCTCTGCGAGAGCGGCTGCACCGCCGCCGTTTATAAGGAAGGCGGAGAGGCGTTCTGGCAGGAGGGCAAAAACAAAAAGTATCCCGTTGCTCTTTTATACGGCGAGGGCGTGCCCGGCTTTGAGCTTATAAGCTCCCGCTTCGCGTGGCTGAATTATTCCGGCACGGCGTCGGGAACATCAAGATTTATCAGCCGTCACCGCGGCAAAAAGCACAAGTCCAAGACCCGCAGCATCATGTCGTACAGCGATCTGGAGACAGGCGATTTCGTAGTCCATGAGGCATACGGCATAGGTCAGTTCATGGGCATTGAGACGCTCACCGTTGACGGCTCGGAGCGCGACTATGTGAAGATAAAATACGCCGGAACGGATCAGCTTTTTCTGCCGGTGGATCAGCTTGACCTTGTGTCGAAATATATCGGCGCGGGAGCGGACGGCACGGTAAAGCTTTCCAAAATGGGCGGCGTTGACTGGAACCGGGCAAAAAGCCGCGCCAGCGCCGACGCAAAGGAAATGGCAAAGGAGCTTATAGAGCTTTATGCCCGCCGCAGACGTGCCGCAGGCATTGCCTTTCCGCCGGACGACGATATGTCGCGCCAGTTTGCCTCGGCTTTTGAATACGAGGAGACGGACAGCCAGCTTGCCGCGATAGAGGATATACGCCGCGATATGGAAGCGCCCTATCCCATGGAGCGCATGGTGTGCGGCGACGTCGGATACGGAAAGACCGAGGTCGCGCTGCGCGCCGCTTTCAAGGCGGTCGAGGGCGGAAAGCAGGTCGCCATACTCGTACCCACGACCATTCTTGCGTATCAGCACTATCAGACGGCGCTCAGCCGTTTCCGCGGATTTCCCGTTACCATAGACATGCTCTCACGCTTCCGCACAAAGGCGCAGCAGGCTGTGTCCCTGCGCAAGCTGAGGCGCGGAGAGACGGATATCGTTATCGGCACGCACCGAATTATTTCCCGGGATATAGAGTTTCACGATCTGGGACTTGTCATCATCGACGAGGAGCAGCGCTTCGGCGTTGCCCAGAAGGACAGACTCAAAGAGATAGCCATCGGCGCCGATATACTGACGCTTACCGCAACGCCCATACCGCGTACGCTGAACATGGCGATGGGCGGTATCATGGACATGAGCATACTGGACGACGTGCCGGGACTTCGCTCTCCCGTGCAGACATACGTTATGGAGCATGACGACGGCATTATCGCCGAGGCGATACGCCGTGAGCTTCGCCGAGGCGGGCAGGTATTCTACCTGAACAACGACATTGAATATCTGTACACGCTTTCGTCAAAGCTCTCCCGCGAGATACCCGAGGCGCGGGTCGCCGTTGCCCACGGGCGTATGGACAAGGAGGAGCTTGAGGACATCTGGGCGGCACTTGTGCGCGGCGAGGTGGATGTGCTCGTCTGCACAACCATAATCGAAACGGGTGTTGACGTGCCCAACGCAAACACGCTTATAATCGAAAACGCGGACCGCTTCGGTCTCTCTCAGCTTCATCAGATACGCGGCAGAGTCGGCCGCAGCAGCAGACGCGCGTATGCGTATTTCACATATCCGAAAATGAAGCAGCTTACGGAAGTTGCCGACAAGCGTTTGCGCGCCATGAAGGAATATGCCGCGTTCGGCGCGGGATTCAAAATAGCGCTGCGGGACCTTGAAATACGCGGTGCGGGCAATCTTCTCGGTGCTCAGCAGCACGGTCACATGGAAGCCGTGGGCTATGATATGTATGTAAAGCTGCTTGAAGAAGCCGTCCTTGAGGAAAAGGGCGAAAAGAAGGAAAAGCGGGCAGACTGCGCCGTTGTCATGAAGTGCGACGCAAATCTTCCCAAAAGCTATATCCGCGATTCCTCACAGCGCATGGAAATGTACAAAAAGATCGCCCGGATCCAGTGCGACGACGATTTTTCCGATATGATAGACGAGCTTTGCGACCGCTTCGGCGAGCCGCCGAGAGCCGCCATGAACCTTTGCCGCATTGCCCTTGTGCGCGGGCTCGCCATATCGTGCGGGATAATCCGCGTTGAGGAGAGGGAAAAGGATATTTTCATGTCATGCCCCCGCCCCGATCTTTCCGCCGTCAGCTCGCTCGGCGAAAAATACAAGGGCTGCGTGCGCGTCATTCCCGGAAATCCCGCCGCAATGGTGCTGAAAAAAGAAAAAGGCATACCCTGCACCGACAGAGTCTCGGACTTCCTCGGCGACTATATTGCCGCCATGGGCGACGCAAAGTACTAAAATTATCAGAAAATTCACAAAAAGCGCTTCGGTGCGTACTAAAATAATAAAAAACGCACCGAACCGCCGCGGCAAAACAAAAACGGAGAACATATTATGAAACGAAAGATCGCCTCTATTATACTTTGCGCGGCAATGCTTTTGTCCTGCGCTGCCGCTCTTTCTTCCTGCGGCGGCGACAGTACTCCGGCGGTGATGACCCTTGACGGCAAAACCGTTACCGCCGCCATGTACCACTACTGGGCGTCCGAGGCGAAGGGCAGCTATATTTCCTCATACGACGATGTTAAAAACACGGACGAATACTGGGCGTCCGAGATAACCGACGGCAAAAGCGCCGCCGAGTATTTCGATGAAATGACGCTTGACAGCATAAAAACAAACCTGTGCGCCATGAAGCTTTTCGACGATTACGGGCTGTCGCTGTCCTCATCGGAAAAGAGCAAAATTTCCGATTACCTCAGCGATCTCGTCAAGGAATACGCCGACGGCAGCCGCAGCACCATGAACACTTTTCTCGGCGAATACGGCGTAAATCTCAAGATCCTCGAAATGATATACCGCGACGAGGCAAAGCTTTCAAAGGTGTATGACTGTCTCTACGGGGACGGCGGCACGGAAGCGCCCACGGACGATGAGCTTGAGCAGTACTACAACGATTTTTACGTTCATTTTCAGCTTATATACATAAACAATGCGTATCAGTACGTAAGAGACAGCGACGGCAATATGGTCACCGATGACGACGGGTACTACAAGACCGAGGATATGAATGCATCCGACAAAGCGAAAAAGGACGCCGCGATCGCAGAAGTCAAAGGCGCGCTCGACGCGGGCGGCGATTTCGACAGCCTGTACGAAAAGTATTCGGAATTCAAGGATTATGCGAGCGGCTTTTACTACTCAGCGTCGCAGCAGTACAGCGATCTTCTTTACTACAAGCTAATAAGCGCGGTCACCGCCGTCGGCGAGGGCGAGATCGCCGCGCTTGAGACCGATACCGGTACATATATAATGAAACGTCTGCCTCTCGACGCAGGCGCGTGGAGCAAAAGCGAAAACAGCGACTTTTTCCCCGAAAGCGGCGACAATACTTACAGATCAAGCGTCGCAAATTACAAATTCCGTCAAAAGCTCACCGCAATGTACGACGACATAACCGTTGACGAGGACGCGATCGCAGAGTATTCCGTCACGAAAGTGACGCCGTATTATTCGGCATACTGATATATTGATACATATCGAAATTTGAAATTTTTATCCGAAAGGAATGATATAAAATGTTTGATGCAGAAAAAGTAAGGGACGCGTGTGTTGCATGGATACGCGATTTCTTTGAGGAGAACGGAAAAGGCTGCAACGCCGTTGTGGGAATATCCGGCGGCAAGGATTCTTCCGTAGTCGCGGCGCTCTGCGTAAAGGCGCTCGGGCGCGACAGGGTCATAGGCGTGCTTATGCCCTGCGGCTACCAGCACGATATAGACTGCGCGCAGCTTCTCGTTGAGCATCTGGGCATCAGAAACTATACCGTCAATATCGAAAAGGCGGTCGACGGACTTATCGGCGCGCTGCCGCAGGAGATGGAAAAGAGCGCGCAGACAACGCAGAATCTGCCCGCGCGCATCCGCATGGCAACGCTTTACGCCGTAAGCCAGTCCAACAACGGCAGAGTCGCAAACACCTGCAACCTCAGTGAGGACTGGGTGGGCTATGCAACGCGCTACGGCGACGGCGCAGGCGATTTCAGCCCCCTTGCGCACCTTACGGTGGATGAGGTTAAGAAGATCGGCGCATCCCTCGGTCTGCCCGAAAGACTTGTTCACAAAACGCCTATCGACGGGCTGTGCGGCAAGACGGACGAGGACAATCTGGGCTTTACCTATGCTGTGCTTGACAGATATATCCGCACCGGCGAGATCGACGACGAGACCACAAAGGCACGCATCGACAGAATGCACGAGCTGAATCTGTTCAAACTGCGTCCCATGCCCGCGTTCGAGCCCGAACTCTGAGGATAGGTAACAGCGGGGCTGGGCGCCCCGCAGGGAAAACGATTTCGCGGGGCTCCTCGCCCCGCATCCCGGCATGGGGGAATAGGAATATATGCGAGGCTCCGCCTCGCGCTCCGACCGTGAACCATTATATATGGGGCTTCGCCCCATGCCCCACTCGGGGACTTTTCTCCCCAAAAGTCCCCGAGACCCGAAAAAACCAAACTGCATAGGTTTCAGGCTATCAAATAAAGATAGCGAACAAGGCTGCCGTCGGCAGCCTTGCTTTTGCGTTGACAAAGCATTTCAAACTTTGTGGTCAGCTTACCGAACTTAAGTAAAAAGGACGTGAAGGGACTGCTTTTTCGATTTCGGAAGCCGAAAGCCGGCGTCCGTCCGCGGCTTCAACACTTATGCCTCTGGGCCAAAAAGAGAAGACCGCCGTAGGCGGTCTTCTCTTTTTGGCTGGGATAGTTGGACTCGAACCAGCAAAGCGGGAGTCAAAGTCCCGTGTGTTACCGTTACACCATATCCCAATACTGTATTATTATATGCCGTATATCGGCTTTTGTCAGTATATCATGTTTCGCCGCGGTTGTCAATACAAAGACTTGCCCGGCGCGGCGGGCAGCTGTTTCGCGAATGCCTTGCGGTGCCGCGGGCGCAGCACCGTTCCGCTGCGGCGATCGGTCGGGCAGCCGTTTCCCCGCGGCGCGGGGCGGGCTGCTCTTTTCGGCATCTGATTTCCGCACCCGGGATCCGGCAGCTTCTCCTGCGGCGTGCGGGCAGGCTGATGACGCGCTTTTTTCGCACGTCGCGGCGTTTTTTTCGCGGCGCGCGGCGCCTCTGCCGATACATGCGTTTTTACAGCTTCGACGGCGTATTTATATTGACAAAAAGCGCTTGTTGCGTTACAATATAAGGTATAAAACTGTACCCTGGAGGTAATGCGGTGTCGAAACCGATCGTTATAACTTTTGCCAATCAGAAGGGCGGGGTCGGCAAGACCACATCCGCCGTAAATATTGCCGCATGCGTTGCTGCCATGGGCTACAGGGTGCTGCTTTGCGACCTTGACCCTCAGGGAAACTCCACGAGCGGTGTCGGCGTCAGCAAGAAAAGTCTGCACTTTTCTACATATGATGCGCTGCTCGGCACGTGCGACGCCCGCCGCTGCGTTGTAAACACTGCGTATCCCAACCTCTCACTGATGCCTTCCACCATTGATCTGGCAGGCGCGGAGATCGAGCTTCTTGAAGTCGAGGGACGGGAGTATGCTTACAGGCGCGCTCTTGAGGCGGTCGGAGACGGCTTTGACTTTGTATTCACCGACTGTCCGCCTTCGCTCGGCATGCTCACCGTAAACGCGCTTTCGGCGGCTGACGGAGTTGTTATACCCATGCAGTGCGAATACTACTCTCTCGAGGGGCTTTCGCAGCTGATGATCTCAATAAAGAAGGTAAAGCAGCTTTACAACAGAGATCTGTCAATAACCGGCATAATCATCACAATGTACAACGGCAGACTCAATCTTTCGGCGCAGGTCCTGGACGAGCTGAAAAAATATTACGCCGACAAGATTTTCAGAACGCCCGTTGTGCGCAGCGTAAAGCTCAGCGAGGCGCCAAGCTTCGGCGAGCCCATATACTACCACGACAAATACTCCAAAGGCTCAATTGCCTATATGGAGATCGCAAAGGAGCTTGTTGCGCGGGTGAGATGACGCCCGACGTCCGCTCCGTGCGGCTTTCGGCGGCGGGCGCGGGAGCCCGGCGGCACGCCGCAAACATAAAATTACAAAAGAGGTTGTGACCTATGGCAAAAAAACCTGCCCTCGCCAGAGGACTTGATTCAATATTCTCGGATAATACTCCGTCGGACGGCGGCAGCGGAGGAGTGCTCAAGCTGCGGATCTCCGATGTTGAGCCCAAAAGCGATCAGCCCAGAAAGGATTTCGATCCCGAGGCGCTGTCGCAGCTTGCGGATTCCATTGCCGCAAACGGTGTTCTGCAGCCTATCCTCGTGCGCGAGGTCGGCAGCGGGGGAATGTACCAGATAATCGCCGGCGAGCGCCGCTGGAGAGCTTCAAAGCTTGCGGGGCTTCTTGAAATACCCGCCATCGTTATGGATGCCGACGATCTGACAACGGCTCAGATAGCGCTTATAGAAAACATACAGCGCACCGATCTGAATCCTTACGAGGAGGCGTGCGCCTACCGCGATCTCGCCAAAGGCTTCGGGCTGACGCAGGAGGAGGTCTCGGCAAGGCTCGGAAAATCCCGCAGCGCCGTTGCAAACTCTCTGCGGCTTCTCGATCTGCCGGACCCGGTCGCTGAGCTTCTGCGCAGCGGGGAACTGTCCGCAGGGCACTGCCGTGCGCTTCTCGGTCTGAAGGATCACGGCGCTATCGAAGATCTTGCAAAAAAAGTCGCCGCAAGAAACCTGTCCGTCCGCGAAACAGAGGCTGCCGTGCGCGCTCTCAATAAGGCTCGCCCGAAGAAGGAAGAAGACGACACAGGTGTGCGCGTTGACTATACAAACGAGCTTGAGCGGCGCGTTACCGATCTGTGCGGCCGATACTGCCGCATAACCTCAAAGGGACGCCGCAAGACCGTGACCGTAGAGTACGGCGGCGAGGACGATCTCGAAGAGCTGCTTTCAGCCATCTGCGGCAAAAATATTACGGAAGAATTAAATTAAGGTTTTAACATAAAGGAGAAAAAAGATGCTTGACATTAAGATCATCAGAGAAGATCCCGACGGAGTGTGCGAAAGGCTGCGCGCAAAGGGCCGCGAGGCTGAGCAGGACATAAAGAGAATACTGGAGCTTGACACGCTTCGCCGCACCATGATCTCGGAAAACGAGGCAAAGAAGGCAGAGCAGAACAGACAGTCCAAGCTCATCCCCGCAATGAAGAAAGAGGGACGCGACACGACCGAGGTTTTCGCCTCCATGAAAGCGCTTTCCGACGCGATAAAGGCAAACGACGCGGCTCTTCAGGATGTGGAGAACGAATACACGTCTCTCATGCTGGGTCTGCCCAATCAGCCCGACCCCGATCTGAAGCCCGGCGGCAAGGAGAACAATGAGCCTCTGCGTTACTACGGCGAGCCTCATCACTTTGATTTTGAGCCCAAGAACCATGTGGACCTCTGCACCGATCTGGGACTTATCGACTATCAGCGCGGCGTAAAGCTCTCCGGCAACGGCTTCTGGATATACCGCGGCATGGGCGCGCGTCTTGAGTGGGCTCTGCTCAACTACTTTATTGACACCCATATCGGCGACGGCTACGAGCTTGTTCTCGTACCTCACATGCTCGGCTACGAATGCGGACTTACCGCGGGTCAGTTCCCCAAGTTCAAGGACGAGGTTTACTGGCTTGAGACGGCGGAGGATGAAAGACGCCGCTTTATGCTTCCCACGGCGGAGACGGCGCTTGTTTCTCTGCACCGCGACGAAATTCTCTCCGAGGCAGACCTGCCCCGCAAGTATATTTCTTATACACCCTGCTTCCGCCGCGAGGCTGGCTCCTACCGCGCGGATGAGAGAGGCATGGTAAGAGGTCACCAGTTCAACAAGGTCGAAATGGTGCAGTACACTCTGCCCGAAAAGTCCGACGAGGCTTTTGAGGAGCTTGTCGCGAAGGCAGAGAACCTTGTAAAGGGTCTGGGCTTCCATTTCCGCACCGTAAAGCTTGCGGCAGCGGACTGCTCCGCATCCATGGCGCGCACATACGACATTGAAATTCAGATCCCGTCCATGAACGGATATAAAGAGGTCTCCTCCGTTTCCAACGCCCGCGACTACCAGGCAAGACGCGGCTCCATCCGCTTCCGCCGCAACGCTACGGGCAAAACGGAGTTTGTTCACACCCTCAACGGCTCGGGCCTTGCTACAAGCCGCATCCTGCCCGCGCTTGTCGAGCAGAACCAGAACGCCGACGGCAGCGTTACCGTGCCCGAGGTGCTTCGCAAGTATATCGGAGTCGATGTGCTCCGCAAGGAAAACAAAAAATGAGTTTTGCCTTTGTTTTCGCATATGAAAATCTGGCATTTTCGGGTTCGTCCATCACGCTGACGGTAATAATCTGGGGCATATACATCGGTCTTGTGGTCGGCTGCATCGCTTCGGCGTACAGCCGCGACTACCTGGGCAGGATAGTGCGGGCGCTTCTCTCGGCGCAGTGCCGTGACGAAAAAAGCGCGGCGAGCGCCGAAAGCCTCGGCATCCGCTGCTCTGCGCCCCTTCGCCGCGCCATGCGCGAGGGCGGAGTTCTTCGCAAGTATATAAGCATCGCAGATCCCGAAGAATGCATAACGGATACGGTGCCCCGCGGCTTTTTCGCGGCAGTGCGCAGATCTTTCGGCGGCAGTGAGAGCATACGCAGGCTCGATCTTAAAGCGGCAAAGCTTTATATCCCCGAAGAGAAAAGATACACGGCGGAGACGAGATATGAGAAAAAGGGTCCGTCGTGGGTTATAGTTGTGCTGATAATCGTTCTCGGCGCGGCAGCAGCAGTGGGCGTAAGCTTTGCGGTGCCGAAGATACTCGATCTGCTTGATCAGGCGATAACGGCTTTCAAAAGCATCGGCAAGGCGTAAGAGCAGCTGATTTTCTCTATCTTTGCGCCGGTATGATCGGCGCGGGTCCCGCTCACAGGATGGCAGCACGGCGGCTGTGATCGCCCGTATGCGGCATGAGCGCGAAACGGACCCCGAGCCGACAAAGGCACAATATCTCAGACACGAAAGGAAGGCGTCCCGATATGAAAAGCGAAAAAACGACTCGGCGCAGGATGAAAAACCGCCCGAGCCTTCGCACCAACATAATACTTATTGTTGTCTGCACGGCGCTTGCCGTCGGTATAACGGCGCTGGTGCTGTACCTTTGCGGCATAAGATATGTGAAATATAATTTTCAGGACGGATTTTCCGTTAAATTTATAGGCATTACGGATATCTCCGGATATCCGAAAAAGGGACGCATTTCATATACCGGCAGCGGCGAGATCAACGGCGTTACCGGCAGCGTCAATTCGGAGAACGGCACCATAGAATACTCCAACGGCGACGTGTACGAGGGCGAGATGAAGGACCTTGTAAAGCACGGCACCGGCAAGCTTACTTATTCCAACGGCGATGTGTACGAGGGCAGCTTTGCCGCCGACAAGCCGGGCGGAGAGGGCAAGCTGACATATGCCGGCGGCGACGTATATGAGGGCGGCTTTGCAAAGGGCAAAAAAAGCGGCACGGGAAAATATACGTTTACGGACGGCAGCACCTATGAGGGCGGCTTTGCCGACGATATGAAAAACGGCGAAGGAAAGTATACCTTTGCCGACGGCAGCACATACGAGGGCAGCTACGCAGACGACGCCAAGAGCGGCAAGGGAATTTACCGCTACGCAAACGGCGACGTCTACGACGGCGAATTTGCCGACGATATGCGCAGCGGAAACGGAACGTACACCTTTGCTTCGGGCGAAGTGTACACCGGAGAATTCAAAAACAACACAATGTGGGGGCGCGGAACCCTGACATACCCGGACGGAAGAACGTACGAAGGCTATTTTGAGGACGGACTTATAGTCCGCGCCGAGGATCAGAACACCGGCAGCGGTGACTCCGCAGCCGACGGAACCTCCGATACGACCGCCGACACGGACGCGTGATTAATTTATCTTCCGGGCGGGAATGCCGACCGACAGAGGCGCATACGCGCAGCCCGGGGCATCTTTCCACGGGCTGACGATCTCAAAAAGCGGGAGGACTGAAAGCAATGCGAAAAACGAAACTTACGCGATGTATCGCGGCGGCGGCAGCCGTCTGTATGCTTGCCGTTCTCTCTTCCCGCGCGCAGGGTCGCCCCGAAATGTACACCTCCGATAATCTTGCGGGCGAGGTATCCCAGTCCGGCGATGAGCTTATGTTTTACTATTACAGTGATGACGAGGGCGGCGCCGTTCTCGACATATGCCGCGAGAGGGGCGGCACACCGAAGCTTATGCAGCGCATAAGCCTTGAAAAAAGCGGTGAATACTACACCGAGCTTGATTTTGAGCTTTCGTTTGACGGTATCGGCTTTGAAGACATGAACTTTGACGGCTCCCCCGATCTGTATCTTCCCCTTTCGGGAGTAACGGAAAATCTTGAGGGCATGGCGTGGCTGTGGGACGGCACGAAAAAGCAGTACGTTCTGAGCGCTGCCCTTTCAAAAATACCGGAGCTTACCGTTGACAGCGCAAAAAAGTGCATATACGGCTGCGACTATTCCGACGGCGGCGAGTCGCGCTCGCGCTATGAGTGGAACGGCGAAAAGCTTATTCGCCGCGATATTGACTGATAAACAGAACTGATAATAAGAGGCTTTTGCCATATGATAAAAGCAGCATATAAATTTCTCATAATCGCCATGGCGGTCGCGACCGCCGCGGGTTTTGTGTTCCTCTGGCACAAATGGAGCACGGAGCGCACTGCCCTCTGGCTCGTTTTCAGCATAATTATATCAGTAGTGGTGGCGCTGGGCATAGTCTTTGCCGCTGCCTCGCTGATTATAATGTCTTTGGGGCTCTGACGCATGCGCCGTCCCCGAAAGGAGTTGTGACAATTGATAAATATAAGTATTAAGCTTCGCCGCGGCGAAAAATTCGGCAATGCGCGCTCTGCAGCCGCAAAGATCGCGCGGGATGCAATGGATGCCGCTCGTGAAGTCGCGTCCGATGTAAAGGGAGCTATGCGAGAAGTCGCGGCAGACGTGAAAGAAGCTGCAGGAGAGGTCGCGGCAGACGTGAAAGAAGCCGTCGGCGAGACGGCAGCCAACGCAAAAGGGGCGGCTGCAGAAGTCGCCGCCGACGCGAAAGAAGCGGCAAAGGAGCTTATGCCGCAGTCCGTTAAGGATCTCTGCACCGAGGCACAGCGCGACATAGACGCTATATGCGAGCGGGACCCCGCGGTAAAGAGCCGTGCCGAGGCAGCGCTTTTGTACTCGGGCTTTCACGCGATAATGGCGTACAGGGTCGCAAACAAGCTTTATAAGAAAGAAAAATATACCTCCGCTCGGCTTATCTCGCAGACGGCGAGATTTCTGACGGGGGTCGAGATACATCCCGGCGCCACTATAGGCAAGGGACTTTTCATAGACCACGGCAGCGGAGTCGTCATAGGCGAGACTACCGTCATCGGCGACAACTGCACCCTGTATCAGGGCGTTACCCTGGGCGGTACCGGCAAGGACTGCGGCAAGCGTCACCCCACTCTCGGCGATAACGTTATGGTTGGCGCGGGCGCGAAAGTTCTCGGCAACTTTACGGTAGGCTCCGATTCAAAAATAGCGGCAGGCGCCGTTGTGCTTGGCCCCGTGCCGGAAAACTGTACGGCAGTGGGCATACCCGCGCACATAGTACGCCGCGACGGTAAGCGCGTTGACAAAATAGACCTCGACCAGGTACACATACCCGACCCCGTTTCTCAGGAGCTGTGCGCTCTCAGCGGAAAGGTGCGCGAACTTGAGGAGAAGGTCAAAGCCCTCGGCGGCGACAGCATTGAGGTCGATACGAGCAAGACAGTTTCCGACTGCCTTGAAAGAGTAAAGTCAAACGGCGGCTGCGGCTGCGGTGCCGACAGTGACAGCGGCGCGGCGGACGGCGCTGAAAGCGAAAGTCTCGGCGGCACAGGCGAGAACGATCCTCAGAATGACGGCGGCGCGGCGGATCGCGATACGGATCAAAGCGGCGGCGGGGAGGAAAACTGATATTTCCACGATAGGCGGCGCC
>USKS01000005.1 GCA_900555345.1 uncultured Eubacteriales bacterium | reverse complement strand
AATGTGAAAAACCTCCGCCGCGGCGGAGGTTTTTCATGCTTTTTCCGAAATCAGTGAACGGTTATATCAGCAAATTCCGCTTCACACAAAGCGGCAAGCTTTATGGGGTCAAGCTCCACCTGATTTCCCACTTTTCCGGCGGAAACGCAAATTTCGGGAAGCATCTCTGCGCTTTTGTCGATGACCGTGCGAAAGCGCTTTTTCATGCCTACGGGGGAGCAGCCGCCGTGGATATAGCCGGTCAGCGGCAGAAGCTCTTTCTGCTTTATCATCTGCACCGATTTTTCACTGACGGCGCGCGCCGCGGCTTTAAGGTCAAGCGTTTGCGCCACGGGAATAACGAAAACATAATGCACTCTTTTAGGCGACTCCGTTACAAGAGTTTTGAAAACTCTCTCCTGAGGACGGCCCACAAGCGCGGCAACCTTTATGCCATCGGTCTCGTTCGGGTCGTATGTGTAATGCTTGTATTCTATACCCGCGCGCTCAAGCTCGCGCATTGCGTTTGTCTTAGTCTGATTCATACCGTTTTTTTGTGTACCTCTTTCAGAATTTGCGGTATCATATCGCATACCTCGCCCGCAAGAGGCGAATATTCTCCCATTTTTTCGGCAGCTGCAATTCCCGCCAGAGAGTGAACGTATACTGCCGCAGCCGCGGCATATACAGGAATCATACCGACGGCAAGGAAAGCGCCGATAATGCCGCTGAGCACATCTCCGCTGCCGCCCTTGGCAAGCGCCGATGTACCGACGGAATTTACGAACATTTTTTCGCCGTCCGATATAACGCTTCTCTCGCTTTTCAGCACGCAGACGGCGCCGCTCTCCTTGGCAAATCTTTCGGCGCAGCCCCACAGGTCTGAAACGACGTGCGATATATCGGAATTTATAAGTCTTGCCATCTCACCGGGGTGCGGAGTTACGACGCAGGGCACGTCCCTCGGCAGTGTAAGCGAGTATTTTGCCGTTATATTCAAGGCATCCGCGTCTATGACTATAGGCGCTCCGCACTCTTCGTAAAGCGTTTTAACGATAGCTTCTGATTCGTCCCCGACGGAGAGCCCGGGACCGACGACAACGACCGTCGCCCGACGAAGCGACGAGCGAAGAAGACTTCCGGCATCAGTTTTTTCGTATGCCGTAACTATCGCCTCGGGAATAAGCGTCTGCAGCTGCGCCCTGTTTTCCTCACAGGTGAATATTTCAACAAGACCCGCGCCGCTGCGGTATGCAGCCTTTGCGGAGAGATACGCCGCGCCGCACATACCGCGGCTGCCCGCGACAACAAGCACCCTGCCGAAGGTGCCTTTATTGGATACGATCGGACGCGCGGGAATAATTTCAAGATCATCCTTTTCAAGGGCGAGGGGCGCATCCCCGCAGGCTGCGCACGGAATACCTATATCGGCGACAACGGTTTTTCCGCAGTTTCCGACGCCGGGCGCAAGGAGAAGTCCGCGTTTATATGCGGATACGGTCACGGTTTCGTCGGCACATACCGCCGCCCCCGGGATCTCTCCGCTGTCGGAGTCCACGCCCGACGGGACGTCAACGGAAAGCACCGGCGTGCCGCCCGCGCATATAGCTTTTACGGCTTCAAGACCGGCGCCGCGCGGCGCGCCGCAGGCGCCGATGCCGAGCACGGCATCGACCGTAACGCTGTATCCCGAAAAATCGGTGCTGTCGGTAAAGCGCACTCCCGCCGCTGTCGCCGCATCAAGGCTGCGGCGGTTTTCTTCGCTTCGGCGGCAAGTGCTGCCGCCGACAAGATAAACCGTGCAGTCAGTTCCGCTCTCTTTAAGTTTTGCGGCGGCAAGCAGTCCGTCGCCGCCGTTATTGCCCGTGCCGCAGACGAACAGCGCGTTAGTGCAGTCAAAATCCGCGCGCAGCCGCTCAAGCACGGCATCCGCCGCGCGGCTCATAAGAACAGCGGAAGGCGCCCCCGCCTGTATACACTTTATATCGCAATCGCGCATCTGCGCGGATGTAAGTATCGGAATCATTTGTCTTCCCTCCTGTACTAATATTACATAATCGGGGCAAAAAAATCAATAGTTTACTTGAAGTGCGGGCTCTGTTATGCTAAAATATCTGTAAGACTTATCCGAAAGGAACTTTTTTATGACACTTTACGAGAAAACTGAGAAAATTCTCGGCGAGATACACCGCCTTGAGAAAAATCCCACAGATGACCGCCGTCTGCCGCAGAACACCTGGTATCTGAGCGACGACGAGATAGTCTGCATGGACAGACGAGTGGGGGAGAACCGCTGCCCCTACGACGCGGACGGACTTGTAGTATGGGCGCGCGCTTCGGGATATATCGAGGCTTGCGAATCCACCTTCAACATTTTCAAAACAGTCAATTTTTCCGAGGACCCGTCCATTTTATTCTTCGCGGGACTCCCCGCAGGCGGAGGATACTTCCCCGTTTCCGTCACGGGCGCGTCACGTCAGCTTATTGAAAGCGACGACATAAAGAGATACGTTGTATATGCGCCCAGATGCGTTTACTACATCACCGACACCGAAAAGCTCACGTTCTGCGTGCGCATGCACGTTGACGCAGCAAAGCACATACACTTTGCGTACACGGCGCACAACAAGACCGACGAGCCGACCGAATTCTATATGCTTTCAAGCATCGAGGCAATTCTCCGCTTTGCTGAGGTCGAGTCATTCTGGGACAGAATGTCAAAGTTCGGCAAGCGTTATGCCGATGGCTCATATCTTCTGCGCAGCGCCGATCAGTGTCTTGTTATTAACGGCGCGAGCGAAGGCGGAAAAGTGCTGAAAGAATACCACACCGTGGGCAAGTCCGATATTCTGGGCGGCGCGGGCAGGACCATGGCAAACGCGCGCTCTCTTCTTGAGGGGTGCTTTACAAAACAGTGCAGCGCCGCGAACACCACCGACATCCCCGTCGCGGCAGACCTTATCGTATACGAGCTGCCCGCAGGCGGCAACATCCGCCGCGAGTACGATCTTTCGTACTATCACAGCATCCCCGAGGCAGAGGCGGTAATCGGCGCTGACGTTGACACCGCCGCAATCGATTTGTCTCTTGCGTCTGACGAAGAAGCGGAAAAGTGCCGCTACAGCTCTATGAAGATAAACTTTAGAGACTGGAACGGAAAACTCAATGCCGCGGTTCTCAACAGATTTATCCGCAACGTTCAGCGTCAGGTCAGCTTCTGCGCACTTGGCAAGAACTACGCAGGCCCTCACATCGGCATACGCGACGTCATGCAGCAGCTTGAGTCAAGCCTTATATGGCAGCCCAAAGAGAGCCGCGACAAGATAATCACCGCACTCAATTTTATCCTTGAGGACGGACGTCCGCCCCGCCAGTTCTCCCTGCCCGCCACCCCCGATATGCTGCCCGACATGGACCTGAGAATGTATATCGACCAGGGCGTTTGGGTCATCTCCACAATCTATACATATCTTGCCTACACAGACGATTACTCCATACTTGACGAAGAGTGCTCATACTACGTTGCAAGCGAAAACAACACATACATAACAAAGAAAAGCGAGCGCCGCGACACAGTGCTCGATCATATGCTTGCGATCATGGACTTTCTCGGCAGAAACCTTGACAGCGAGTGCGGAACTCACTGCCTCAGAGCGCTGTACGGCGACTGGAACGACGCTATCGATGGCCTCGGCAAGACAACCGATCCCGGACGTGACTTCGGCTCGGGCGTTTCCGTCATGGCTTCTCTCCAGTACATGCAGAATCTGCGCGAGATGAGCGAAATTCTGCGCCGTATCGGACGCCACACAGAAAGGATCGCCGAGTTTGAAAAAACAAGCAAGGCGCTTATCGCGGGTCTTGAAAAGTACGCGATCGACACAAATGACGCAGGCGAGCGACGCGTTATCCACGGCTGGGGCGACAAGCTCGGCTACAAACTGGGCTCGTGGCACGATCCCGACGGCGTATCCCGCATATCCACTACCTCCCATTCGTTTTGGGTGCTCACCGGCATGATTGAGCGCGACCCTACTATGAAGGATGTTGTCATGAAAGCATTCAACTCCGTTGTTTCGGAGTACGGACTCATGACATTCGACAAGGCTTTTCCCATGTCCATACGCGACAAGGCGGGACGCATATGCACCATAACCCCCGGAACGTACGAAAATGCCGCGGCATACGTGCACGCAAGCATGTTTGCAATTATGGCGCTGTTCACTCTGGGCGAGAGCCGCAGAGCATGGGAGGAAATGGAGAAATCCGTTGTTATCTCCCACGAAAACTGCACAAAGACCGCCTTTGCAATGCCCAACTCCTACTGCCGCGCGCCGGAATACGATATTGACGGCGACTCCATGGGCGACTGGTACACGGGCAGCGGAACGGTGCTTATAAAAGAGTGCGTTAAATTCGGCTTCGGCATATGCCCCGACCTTGACTCGCTCATCATACAGACTCCCGCCGAAATGCCCTGCAGCGAAGCGGAAATTTCCGTCACGGTAAAGGGACATCCTATTTGCGTTCGCTACAAAAACAGCGGCAGCGCAAAGCGCAGCTTCAGAATCGACTCAAAAGAAGCACGGGGTGAGTTCTGCAAGCTTATGAACACAGAAAAGCTGAGAATACCCGCCGAAGATATTCACGACGGTATGGTGATCGAAGTTATAGACTGATCTCTCAAAACATAAACGAAAGGCGTGCCCGCGGGCGCGCCTTTTTTCGCCTTATAAATAACAGCCGCGGGGCTTTTCTGCCCCGCGGCTGTTACAGCTCAGCTTTCAAATGTGTTTTTATCTATCTTTACGGCTTCGCAGAAGTAGTCAACATTTTCGTTCCACTCTTTTGAATACTTTTCGTCGCTGCGGTGATCCTCAAGAATTCCGTTTTCGGCAAAGTAAGTACCGAGCCAGTCGCTCACCTTCAGAGCGCCGTAGTAGTTAAGGTGATTACCCTTGTCGCGGGTATCGTGGCTCCAGTCTATCTCTACCTTTGAGGGATCTGTGTTCAGATCGATATAATCAACTTCAAGCTTGTTTGCAAGCTTCTGAATACCGTTGTGTCTTTCGCTGTTCCAGTTTTTCGTGCTGGGCGTTGAGAGCAATATGAGCTTTGCACCCATATCGTCGCAGTATTCCTTTATCTTCGTAACATATTCTTCGTTGCGCTTTGAGACGAGCTTTTTCTTCTTGCTCGGTCTCATATGCATGGAAGCATCGGCAACGGGGTCAACTGAGATATTGTACATATACCCCTTGCTGCCCTCCATGTACGAATACTTTGCGCTGAGAGCGGCGTTTCTGTCGCCGATGGTCTTCCATCTGTCATGATATCTGAATACGGAAAAAACCTTGTCAGCTTTATGCACAAGTTCATCGCCCATGGAAAACTCTCTGTATATGGCGTTTGTTTCGAGGATTACCACCTTGGGCCTCTGATTTCTGAAGGCCTTGTACAGAAATTCTTCGGAGTAGCACAGCTTCTGCGCGGAAGTGCCGCAGACAAAGGACGTTATGCCGTGCTTTGCCCACATCCTCAGCGGAACGATGGCACAGTATGTCTCGCTGTCGCCGAGAACTACCATGTCGATAGTATTCTCCGGCTCGCTGAGTATACCGTTTGCCGCCTGGTCATGCACGCCGCCCTCTACATATTTGCGCCGCGGCTTGAACAGGAGGGATGCTCCTTCAAGCAGCAGGAGCAGGCCGAGCATAAACGCCGCGCCGCGTATAACATTTTTTACCTTACTGTTCATTTGTTACCTTTCGTTTGCAAATAATGTGCCTATCAGAAGTTGGCATATATGGGATCAACGGGCACATATCCTATACCGTACGCGCCGAAAATAACGATAAACATTATAAGCGCGTACAATACCGCCCAGCGAACAACGGGCTTTGTACCCGCGAGCTTTTCGCGAACGCTTATTCCCTTTTCGTTTGCAATGCTTACGCCGAGAACGATAAGAAGCGTTGCTACAGTGATTATAAAATCGCCCGTGTCAAATCCCAAGTCGGATATAAGCGCGCCGCTCGCCTTGAAGCCGAAGCTTGTAAAAAGGCGCTTAAGCATTGAAAAGCCTGCGCGCAGACCGTTTGCGCGGAAGAACATCTCGCCGATGCACACAAGTATGCACGTGCGGATGATCTGCATTGCTTTATACGGCTTTGACTCCGGATTTATCTTAAGCTTTGTATTTATCGCCCGCACCAGCGGCTCGCATATGTTGCCGAGAAGTATCAGCACGAAATGGTACATTCCGAAGAATATGAAATTCCATGCCGAGCCGTGCCACAGTCCGTTAATTATCCAGACACAGAACAAAGCTATGCTTCCCGCAAGCAGGGGGCCGAAATGATTGCCCAGCTTTTTGCGTGCGGAGGAAGTAAGGTTTTTCATAGGCTTTGACATGGTCACCGGATAGAATATATAATCCTTCAGCCATGCGCCCAGGGTTACGTGCCAGCGCTTCCAAAATTCCGATATAGTGCGGGAGAAAAACGGCCGCTTGAAGTTCTCGGGCATGGTCACTCCGAAAATTTCCGCAGTGCCGATGACTGCATCCATTGTACCTGAGAAATCCATATATAGCTGAACGGTATAGCATACCGCCGCAACCGTAATATATCCGCCTGGATACTTATCATAGCTTAGATACAGCGTACCGACAAGAGTATTCAATCTGTCGGCGATAACGATTTTTTTCATCAGTCCGAAAAGGAACCGCTGAAGTCCGAAGCAGAGGTTTTTATACTTAATACCTTCGACGTTCCAAAGCTGCTCTGCAGTCTCGCCGTATCTGCATATAGGGCCTTCGACTATCTGGGGAAAAAAAGACATATACAGCGCAAGGCGCAGTATGTTCGTATCCGCCTTTATCGTGCCGCGGTATACGTCAAACACATATGACATCGCCTGCATAGTGTAGAACGATATGCCGATAGGCATGAGATATTTCGGTATTTCAAGCATCAGATCGGGCTTTATCATGCCGAGCAGTGTATTTACATTGCCCATGAAAAAGCCGCTGTATTTCAGCGTCAGAAGTATGCCGAAGAGCAGCACGGCGGAAAAGATGACAACTCCGCGCTGACGGTTTTTATACTTCTTTTTCAGAGCCTTGCGCTCCGGCTTTTCAACTTCTGCAAGAGCCGCATCGCGCGAAAGGCCGATGCGCTCTATCCAAAGGCCCGCATAGTGAATCATAAGCACTGCAAAGCCGAGATACGCCACAAGAGTTCCGCTTATGAGCCAGAAAAATATAACGCTTGCGATAAGCAGAAAATATTTTTTGAACTTCTTGGGCATGAGGCTGTACAGCACGAGACATATGGGTGCAAAGACCGCCATGTAGGCAATTGAAAAGTATGAGGTAAGGTCACTTACCCTGCCCGCGCCGAGATATTGGAGAAGCGTCATTCGATCAGTCCTCGGAAAGTCTCTCGATCATCTTCCACATTGCGTCGGCGGAATTAAAGTTTTCCGCAACGATGTCAACTGCGGGTATTGTAATATCAAATTCATCCTCAAGCTCAGCGACGAGAGAGATTATGGACAGGCTGTCCAGTATATGACCGTCTATAAGGTTTGTGCAGGTAGCGTAGTCAACGTCGGGATGAATGTCCTCAAGAATTTCGATAAGTCTTTCCATTTTCTTCATATCCTTTCATATTCGGGTGTATTAAGTACGGCTGTCTCAAAAGCGCTGCGCACTCTAAAGACTTCACCGTGTTTTACGATGTAAACCGCGGGTATATCCCTGCTGAGAAACAGCGATATTCCCTCCGTGGGGCAATATGCTCCGGTATTCTCAAAGCAGATGACGTCGCCTATCTCGAGCTCGCCCAGCGGCGCTTCCTTGACGATAATATCGTTCATGGAGCAGAGAGAGCCGCAGACGTTCCACTTTTTATCCCCGCGCACCTCTCTAAGCGCAAGATGCATATGCGGCTGCTTCATCGCCATGTACTGACCGAAATACACCATCTGGTGCATACCGCCGCAGGTGAGAGCGTAGTTCTGCTCTTTATTTGTCTTGACATCCACAACGCGCGTGTAGTAGCTTCCGCAGGAAGCAGCCGCGGCGCGTCCGATCTCAAGAGTTATATGAGGCTTGTTTACCATTGAAGAGAGAATATCGGAGAATGCGGCAAAGTATTCGTCCTCATTGAACTCTTCCCCTTCAAAGTACGAAACCGCAAAGCCCGTGCCGTATTCAAACTCGGGAGCGATGTAGCCGTATTCATCGCTGAGACGGGTGAGAAAAGCGTCTGCCTTTTCGATCTCGCGCCGCAGCTTCTTAACGGAAGTTTTCTGCGTTCCCGAGAAAAACTGTATGCCGCATATCTCGATGTTTTTATAATCAGCCCGCGAGGAGATTATATCTTCTATCTCCTCGGCGTTTATGCCGAACTGACTGTCGTTTGTAAGCCGAAGAAGAAGCTTTACTTCTCTGTCATACTTCACTGCGTATTCGCAAAGAAGACCGAACTGATGCATGGACTCAACCGTAAACAGCCCGTCAAAGCTATCGTCGGCAACGGTTTTCTCGATAACCTCGGGAGTTTTGTAAACTCCGGAGATGACCATCTGCTCTTTCGGAACGCCGAGAGAATAGCATATCTTCTCTTCTCCGGGAGAGCATATTTCAAATCTATCGACTTTGCCGATAAGCTCTTTTATTATAAATGTGTTTGCCTTTACCGCATAGCAAAGCGAAACGCCGTCAGGCATAGCATCCGCGATGCGTTTGATGCGGCTGCAAAGCACATCGGAGTCAAACACATAGGCAGAGCCCGTGCAGTCGGAGAGAATTTTTGAAAGTACAGTATCCGTCACCGTCTGCCACCCCATTCCTCGTCAAGACGCTTTCTGTCCGTTTTGCCGTTTTTCGTAAGCGGCATTTCGTCAACCTTGCGTATAAGTCCCGGCACCATAAATGCGGGCAGTGTCGAGCGCATTGTTTCGAAAAGCTCGTCTTTGTCGATCGTGCCCACATAAAAGCCCTTAAGTCTTGAGCGCTTTTCGTCAAACACGCAGCAGCTGCGCACAACGCCCTCGATAGCGTTCATGGCGCGCTCTATCTCTTCAAGCTCAATGCGGTGACCCATATATTTAATCTGGAAATCCTTGCGCCCGCTGAAAACGAGATCGCCGTCTTCGTTGTATCTCGCAAGGTCGCCCGTTCTGTATATTGTTTCGGGATAAGCGTTGTTCAGAGGGTTCTGCACAAAATGCTTTTCGCACTGCGCGGGATTGTTGTAGTACCCCAGGGCAAGCGCCGTACCGCGCACACATATCTCGCCGACGGTGTCGGTCATATCGGAGCGGACAAGGCTGTCGGTATCATCAAGCAGGAAAACGTGCTCATTAGGAAAAGGTTTTCCTATGGGGATCCCGCCGGAGTAGTCGCGCTCGGCGTCAAGTATATGATATGTACAGTTGCAGGTTATCTCCGTAGGACCGTAGAGGTTTACAAAAACCGCCTCGGGCAGGTGAGTCTTCCACGTTTTGAAATGCTTGTACGGCAGAACCTCGCCGCTGAAAAGTATTTTGTTTACCTTTTCGGGCACCTTGTAGTCCAGCCCGTGGAACGTGCTTATAAGGCACAGCGCGGACACCGCCCATATCATTGTGGTAGTGCCGTGATCGCAAAGCCAGTCAAGCAGCGCGGCGGGCTGCGAAAACAGCTCTCTGGGAACAATGGAAAGCTCCGCCCCCGTTTTCAGCGATGAATATATATCTTTAACCGAAACGTCGAAATCAAAGGGCGCCTGGTTTGCTATAACGTCGTCGGACGTAATACCGAAAATGTCTGTAAAGCATTCGATAAAGTCTACAACGCTGCGGTGGCATACCGCAATACCCTTCGGCGTGCCTGTCGAGCCCGATGTGAAGTTTATATACAGCGGATCGGTGTCGATATGACGCGCCGCTGCTGCCGCGAGAAGCTTATCGTCTGCCTCTCTTTCGCAAAGCTCGTTTGACGCGATTATTCTTCTGCCCTCAAATATTTCGCGGGCGGCATCAAAATGCTCGCCGTCGGCAACGACCGTGCCGACGCCGAGTACTTCGGCAGACTGACGCAGCCTTGAAGCCGGCAGCTCCGTGCTCATAAGCGAATAGAAAAGCCCCGCATACGCGGCACCGAGAAAAACGCTCAGCACATCAAAGCTCTTGTCGCCGTATACCATTATACCGCGCTCCGTTCCTTCGGACAGGAGCGATGTTGCTATCCTGCGGGCGCGATCTCTCAGCTCACGCCATGTATATGCGCCGCTTCGGTCGCTGACCGCGATCTTATTGGGCATTGAACGCGCGTTGCGCTCAAGATATTCTGTTACGTTATATATCATTTAATTGAACTCCGTAATCAATACTGTACTACTTTGATTAGTACAGTGAATATTATATCATCTTAAAACGAAAAGTCAACACTATATAAAAAACTTTTTAAAAAGTTTCATAATGAAACAATCCGCTTATTATATATCTGCGACAGTGCTATTATACAGCCGTTATATTGCTAAATCCTTCAGAATGTGTAAGCATTATGTAAAAAGGCTCTTCTGCGCCGAAAATGCCGCGCCGAGATGCGAAAATCAGAGTCCGAAGTACCGATGCGCGGTTGCATATCCAACCAACGGTTGTATGATTTCCAACTAACGGTGTGTTGAAAGACCGAAATTTTCAGTGTATAATGAGGTCACAGACATCAAAGGCGCCGTTGTCTGAATTATTTTTGTGAGGTATTTACAATGGAGTATACAATCGGCAAAAAGATCTCGGAGCTCAGACGCGAGCGCAACATGACGCAGGAGGACCTGGCAGAGGCCATGGGTGTAAGCTCTCAGGCAGTGTCGAAATGGGAAACAGAGCTCTCCTGCCCGGACATTATGACGCTCAGACCCCTGGCGGAGCTGTTCGGCGTTACAGTCGACGAGTTGCTTTCTCCCGACGCCGTTAACCGCGCAGTCGTACTGCCTGAGGACAGAAGAAAAAATGCAGACGAAATGATGCTGCGCATAATCATAAACGATGCGGACGATAAAATCAAACTGAATATTCCGATCCTTCTGCTTAAAGCTTTTATGGGAGAAGACGGAAAGCTTACCGAGGGGGGAAATATCAATTTCAGAAACCGTGAGCTTAAACTTAACGACATTGATTTTCAGAGCATAATATCCGCAGCCTCCGCGGGAACTGTGGGTAAGCTGCTTGAGATCGAATCGGGAGACGGCAGCACGGTTGACATTTTTATAGAGTAGGTGCAAAATGAAAATTGTCATTACCGAAGACGGCAAGAAGCACACTCTGCCCGTTCCGGCAACCGCTATAGCAAAGCTTATATCCACAGACGGCAGCGAAGCCGACAAAGAGCAGCTGAAGAAAATATCAAAAGCAGTAAAGACTTGCAGAAAAACCTTCCCCGGGCTGAAGCTTATTGAGATCAACTCCGCTGACGGAGAAATCGTCGAAATATATCTTTAGGCATGAAAATGCCGAGGCGTGCTCCTCGGCATTTTTCTTTTTATCAAAGCAGCGCTATCCCTGCTTCATCGCAAATGCGAAGCGTCTCATCATCCCAGGCACCGGATTGAACCTCGCCTATATGGGCACAGCCCATAAGCAGCATACAGAGACGCGACTGCCCTATACCGCCGCCGATGGTAAGAGGCAGCTTTCCGCTGAGCAGCGCCTTGTGGAAAGGCAGCTCCCTTCTCTCCTCGCAGCCCGCCTCGGCAAGCTGGCGCGAAAGGCTTTCGGGGTCCACACGTATACCCATGGAAGATATTTCAAACGCGCGCTCTAAGAGCGGGTAATAAACGATGATATCGCCGTTCATCTCCCAGTCGTCATAGTCGGGAGCTCTGCCGTCGTGCTTTTTCCCGCTTTTCAGCTTTTTGCCTATCTGCATAACGAAGATTGTTCCGTGTTTGCGGGCAAACTCCGTCTCTCTCTGAGACGGAGTGAGATCCGGATACATATCCTCAAGCTCCTGCGTCGTTACAAAAGTAACGTCCCTGCAAAGCTCGGTACCGATACCCGGAAACTCCCATTTCAGCTCATCGGAGGTGTTGCATATCGCGCTTACGATACGTCTGACGGTCTCCTTGAGGTATTCGATGTTTCGGTCCTCGGCGGTTATAACCTTTTCCCAGTCCCATTGATCCACATATGCGGAGTGCAGGTTATCAAGATGCTCCTCATCGCGGCGGATAGCGTTCATGTCCGTATAAAGGCCCTTGCCCGGACGAAATTCGTATTTACCCAGTGCCCAGCGCTTCCACTTTGCAAGAGACTGCACCACCTGATACGTTTTATCACCCGCCGCGGGCACATCAAAGGACACAGGACGCTCAACGCCGTTCAGATCATCGTTGAGTCCGCTTTCCTTACTGACGAAAAGGGGCGCCGAAACTCTTTTGAGATTGAGAGCTGCGCAGAGGTTTTTCTGAAAGCTCTGCTTTATAAGCTCTATCGCGCGCTGTGTTTCATAAACCGGAAGCTTTGTAACGTATCCTTCCGGTACATATACTTCTGACATATATCCATCTCCAAAATTCAAATAACAGATATATGATACACCATGCGGCGTCCCTTGTCAATACAAAAGCATCCCCGTTTTTCAGGGGATGCTTCGATAATTACTTTGACAGAGAAATGAGAAGCTTTGCGTAATCGCAAAACCTGTCCCAGTCGTCCTTGGAGAGATTTCTGTAATTGCTCTCGAGCATTTTGCCCTCTGTCAGATAGTTTTTGAGCATGGAATTGTACTTCTCAAAATCGGCGTCGTCAAGCTCGGACATAAGCTTTATTCGATCGCTCTCGGCTTTTCCCTCGTCAGTGTATCTGCCCCATGCCGCTTCGTACAGCTCGGGAATGATCCGTGCCGTTTTTTCTATAGTATTGCCGAACGCCTGCTGACCCGCCGACTGCGCATATGAGTTTCCCATACCGCCGGTAAGTGCGGCAGCCTTGCCCATGGCGTCCCGCATGACGAGCCGCGCCTCGTCGGTATAGGAATCGCGGTACGCTCTGTAAACGGGATCGTTTTCGGCATCGTACGAAAACTTTCTGTTTGAAAGCTCGCCGAGCCGCTTTTCTATCTCACTTGCGTATTTGGCGCCGCCGTATTCGGGTCTTGCGCTTTTCCACGCTTCAAGCTCTGCAGCCGCCTTATTTGCGGCAGAGCTGTCGCGCGCGGCACGCGACGCAGGAGAGCCGCCCGATTTTATAAGAGAGGCAAGAATATCGCTGCCGCCCGCAGCCGTTGAACTGCCGCCGGCAGACGATCCCCCGCCCGCGCCGGAGGATGAATCCGTTTTCTTTTTCTTTTTGGTGTTATCAAAGTTTTTCGCCTTGCCCCTGTATTTTTCCCATGCAGGCGCATAGTCACTTGTTACATTGTGAAGCATTGTCACTCGCTCCTTTCATTCAGAATTCGGCGAAGCTCGCTGCCGAGATTTTCGTAACCGAGATTTTCAAGCACGATGCTTACCTCCTCGCTGAAGACATACAGCCACGAGGTCAGCGCCTTTATGCTCTCCTCCGCGCTGCCCGAAGGTGTCGGCGGAGTTCTGTGCGTGATCTTCATATTTTTATCCTTTCACAAATTGCATCACTGTTGCGGCGCGGCAGAAAACGTCCCTCTGCCTATATGCCCTTCGGAGACACTGTACTTGCGTCGGAGTATTCATATGTAATGCCGTGCAGTGTGCAGCTGCCACGCCCTTGTACTCTGAGCCTGAATGAAGCACATCTGCTCGGGCGCAACGAAACCGTCACCGATCCGTCGCCCGAACCGCCGTGTGCCGAGACCGTCCTGTGTTTTTCGCCATCGCACGAAAGCCGGGCGCAGAATGTACAGTCGCTGCCCGGCGACAGCCGCAGATATATTCGTGAAATGTACTTGTGCTCCGGCGTCTCGCGCAGAATATCTCCCGTTTCAAAGCTCCATTCCACGCCGCCAGTCTCTCGGCTTCCGACCGAAGTGTCTCCGCCGATGCCGTACACCTTGCATGTGCTGCCGCTGCGGCAAAGCATATAAAGTCCGTTTCCTCTGCGGCAGAATGCCTCAATACCGGGATCGTTCTCAACGTGCCAAAGCTTTCTCTCAGTGTCGTAGACGTACAGCAGCCGGCATCCCGAGGAGTCTGCCATGGAGACATAATATCGCTTGCCGAGACTGCCCGCTATTGCTTTGGAAAAGTTTCCGTCGCCGAGGCAGGCATCCACGATCTCCGGCACGCTGCCGTCGTATCTCACGATACCGTCCGCCGACTTGTAGTACAGGCAGTCGCCGACAGCGGCAATACTCCCGCCGCTTCCCTTTTCGACGCCGAGCTGCTGCGTCTCCACAGCCGTAAACTCCGCGGGATAGTCGCCGTAGATCTTGATAACCGCATTTTCCTTGAAAAATACGGGATAGCCGTTGAGACATGCAGCACCCGTAAACGCGCCGGGAGTGTTTACGCTGAGCGTCCACGAATCGGTCGATGTACCCTCGAATTTGTGCCAGTTTTTGGCATCCCCCAGAGCGCAGGCGTATATCTCGTTTACTGCCGCACCGCCTACCATACCGTAGCGGCAGCCCCAGAGCCTGTTTTTGGCTGCTACCACATAGTCCATATCGGGCACACTGCGATCTATCACAAACGAGCCGGTCGACTGCGTCAGATTTTCCGGGCAGGATATTACTATACTGCGACGGTTCGCCGGAATATGCTTTATGTTGTAGTACCCGTTCAGCACATCCTTTGAAAGGCCGGATATCTCTATCGTGTCCCCTTCTGAAATTGCGGTCGTATACCCGAGCTTATCATAGTAATCTCCTTTTGCGCCGTTCTTCAGCTTATAAATATTGCAGCTGACAGCGGCAAACGCGCCTGAAGTATTAATTGTACCGTCAAGATCGCTTTTCTCAATGACCAGCTCGTAGAAAAAGTTATCGTTTACGCCCAGCGGCACGACTCTTTTATATCCCAGCTCCTGTTTATCCGTAAGTGTTACAAGATTTACCACCTTTTTATCGGGAAAGAAATACAAGCGCGTGCCTGATGCGACCATCTGCTTTTTTCCCTGAGTGAGAAAGCTTGCGGTATGCATGGCAATATGACCCGAAAATCCGTCTCCGTCGTCATAATAAGCCTTAAGATTATTCTGCGTGTCAAGAATGAAGGCGTCGCATACGATATCCGATCCGACTTTAACATCAAGAGAGGTCATGCCGAATATATCGGTTTCGCTGAAATTGACCTCAGTGCGCTTTGCTCTTGTAGAAAGCGCCGGATATACCGATAAGTCCATATTATAAAGCTCCGAAAAGCTGTCTTCCGCCGCAGATCCCCTTCTGTCAAGTCCGCCGAAACGACTGACAGACTTTCTGCGTACCGATTCCTTATTTATCAGAGGAAGTTTCATGTCCCACCTCCTCTTACAGCGTAACCGTCGCCGTCCCGTGCGGCATAAAGGAACGGTTCACGCTGTCTGCATAAGTCGAATACGCGGCGGCAAACGCGGGCGCGGAATTGTTATACTGCTCGGTGTCGTGCATCATCAGATCGTATTTCATCTGCATATACAGGATATACACCTCCGACTGCGGGTCCGGCACAGAAAGCTCGGCATCTCCGTCCGAGTGCACATCGGTTCCGCGGCGGCAGCCTGCATGGGTCGCGGCGATCTCACGATCCACCGTGTCCTCAATTTCCGAAAGCCAAATGAGCAGCTTGTCTCGGGGAATACTGTCGCCTATGCTCTCCGCCGCGCGTGTAAGCGCTTCGTTAACTGTCATATTTTATCCTCCTTTATAATAGGAATGCGGGAGCCGCAAATAATGTGCGGCTCCCGCAAGACAAACTCAGCCGCCCGTGGCAAACGCTGCTATATACGCCTCCGCCGCGGCGTCCTGCCGCTGTGAGTTTTCAACTGCCTCCGCAAAACGCAGGGGCACCTCTACATTTTTTCCGGTCTGTATGAGCATATTTTCCCCGTTGACCGCAACATACCGTTCTGTGTCGTCCTTATTTGTTCTGGGGATAAATACGATCTTTGTTTCTGCCGCGGGTGCGGCGCTTTTTACATTTGCCATTTTATTTCAGATTCCTTTCCGGGCAGCCGTGCCCTCAGTTTTCGTTAAGTATTGTGGGGGAGAATGAAGAGCAGGACTCTACTCTCAGCATATATTCCTCAACAAGGCGCTTTGCGACCTTTGTGGCTTTCCAGCCGACGGAGGAACGCTGATTGAGCGGGTCATTGCCGTAGCCCTTCTGCTTGACGATATGCTCGATCCCGCCTCCGCCGATGTCGGTGGAGCCGAACGCGTTTGCGCCGAGGAACAGCGTTGCGAAAACGGCTGTGCCGAACTTACCGCCCTCATCGGGGTAGATCATGTCTCCCGTTGCAAAGGTAACACCGAGAGAGGTGTCCAGATACAGGTATTTATGCTGAACATCAACACCTACGACCTTTGCTCTTACGGACTTTTTGTTGGTAGAATCCCAGTAACGGATATACTTACCGTAGATATCGGTAGTTATCTGTTCACTGATGTCCACTCTGTATGCGGTCGTATTGCCGCAGGGCAAAGATGACGTATCATTCGCAATGCCCGAATATGCCGATACCGTGAGCTTTCTGAAGCCTTTGCAAAGCTCGGAGCCGACATAATACTTCGCCTCGGTGGTCTGAACAAAGCGAACACCGCCAAGAGTGCCGATCTCACCGCGCATAATGCTCCTCGGATCGGCGTACTTCTGTATGTCTATCCACTGTCCCTTTGCATCCTGCATAAGGTCATACGCGACATAGGGATGGATAATGGCAACATAGCTGCCGTCGATGGTAGGCGCATTCATTGCCTTAAGCTGAGCCGCAGCCTTGAACACGTCCTTTACTCTGAGTATCGCGTCCTCTGTAAGATCGGCTCTGCTTGTGACCGTAACTTCCGTACCGTCCGCCTTTACAATGGGGCAGTAGTTGACGTTCGTACCGCCGATTATCTGGTTTCTGACGATGGTATCAAGAGTTCTGCCCGCCTGGTCAGCCAGCTGCTTTGTAGCTTCAACGACCATGGGATCAATGCTTGTCATTTCAAGCATATCGCTGAGCTCAACGTAATCGCCGTACTGGTCGACGGTGGCGGTCACGGGGACTACGGTCAGGCGTGAGCCGTTCGGAGTTACACCCTCGGTAATGGGCTTCAGCGCCTTGGGAAGCGCGTTAAACTTGCGGAATTCAATAGTTTTACCGCCGTTTCTCGGGATAGGACGCTTCTGCGCAAACTGGTCGTGCACAAGTGCGGGACCGGCAAGCTCGATAAGAGTCTTGTCATAAAAGGTCTTCATCTCGGCAGCAAGTCCCTTGGTATTCTCCCCTGTACCGTTGTATGGCATAGCAAGCTTTGTGTTTGCATCGATATAGCTATCTGTAGTATGTACGCTGCTGCCCGCGCCGAAAAGCTGAATGTTGATAATACCGCTCATAGTTTTGACATTTCCTTTCATAATGCTTTTCACACATATCGGTGTGAATTCTTCTTTCATGCGGGCTCGGTCAGGCCGAGCCCGCATGAATGCTTAAAACTTGACCTTTGCTCCGCTCTCGACCCGCCTGAGTATATCCCTGATACCCTTGCCGGTAAGAGCGTCAACGGAAAGCTTTGTTTCGCACGGTGCCTGTCCCGCTGCCCCGTTTTCTTCGGGACGCTCACCGAGCGAGCGCAGCTTTGCCATTGCGGACGCTTCTGCGCTGCGGCTTATAAGCTCCGATGCGCACCGCATTATCTCTCTGAAGTGCACGGCGCGCCACGCCTCCTCAATCGAAAAGCCCGCGTGAACAAGAGAGGTAAATCTCCTGTCAGAAAGCTCACGTCCGAGATCAAAGCCGTCGATCTTTTCCGCAAGCTCATTTGCCTCTGACATAAGCTTTTCATATACAGCGTCTGCCTGCCTCTCGCTCAGCTGTTCTTCAATACTGCGCCTGAGACTTTTAAGACGCAGGTCTTCCAGCGCGCCCCAAGGGTCGTCCTTTTCATATCCGAGAGCTTCAAGCAATTCTGCAAGCGCTTCTGCGCCCGCGCTGCCGCCGTCGTCATTCGCTGCTGTCTGCGCCCTGACATCTCTTCTTTCGGTATCGGACCCGTCCGCGGCACCGGAAACTTCAGCCGAACTTTCCCCTTCGGGTTCAAGCTCCGCGGCGGAATTCGGCTGTGCACTGCCGCTCTCCTCCGTGCTGTCAAAGCTGTTTTGCGTGCCTTCGCCGACCGAGGCTATCCCGGTGCCGTCGGAGTTTGAAGTGCCGCCCGTACTGCCTGTACCCGAGGCGCCTTCTCCGAAAAGCCCAAGATCCAAAATAAGCCTACACATAAAAGATCTCCTTTGCAAATCTATTTTTATGACCTCATGAAGTCTGACTGCATTATAGAGCACCGTGTACTGTGTTTCTCCCCGCTGCATACTCAGAGTTGCGCATCTGCAACATCAAAGAAAAAACGCCTTGCGGCGCACTTACTTTAAAAGTGCGCCGCAAGGCAAACATTTCATTTATATAATTACAGTATATTGTCCGTGCTGTCCGTACCTGTCGGAACTTCGGGAACGTTTCTCGGTTCAATGACTAAAGCCTGATCGTATACAAGCTTTCTGCTGTCCGCAACGTCAGTTTTCTGATATTCGGTGATTCCGTACTTAAGAGGATCGCAGAAAAGATATGTATTGGCGGTGTATCCGATAAGAACAAGGCAGTGCGAATGCGCACGCCAGATGATCTCTTTGTCCCCGTCGGTAAATGTTGCGAACACGGACGGATCGCAGTCCATATTAGTAGTTCCCCACAGTATCACCGGGATACCGCTGTCAATATAATCTTCCAATACATTCGATTCGGCACCGCTTATATCCGTAGCTACATATGTATTGTCACCGATATCGTCAAAATAATCGCGTGCGGTTCGAGTGATACACGGAGCGTAGCATCCCATACCGCCGCCGGAAATACCGGGGTCTCCTACGTAGGAATAGAAAGGATTGACCGCGCCGTACTCACCCTTTATAAGATATTCATCACTGAACTCCACAGCGTTTACGTCGTAACCGAGATAGTTCAGCACTATGGCAAGCGAAACTACTTCGCAGCCGTTCGGCAGAGACGGCAGCTGGAGAATGTTCTCCACATCAAGCTCCACCCTGAAGTCCTGATCCGGCAGCTTCGCGATCGAGCGCACCTCACGTTCTCCGCATATAAAGCAGTAATGCAGCTCGCGCCCCTCATTATTGACTGTAGGCCAAGTGCTTATGATCCAGTCATCCCATGAATGCTCACAAACGCCGTCCTCACTCTCGGTTTTTACCATAGTAACACCGCTCTCGTCTTCCGGCCCGGTATATTCAGTATCGGCCGCCGTCACAGGCGCAATATCGGCGCCGCCCCTGTCAACGGCATAGCAGCACCCGCTGAGAAGCACTGAGATCAAAAGCAGTGCAGCTGTAAGCTTTAGTTTCAATTGTTTTTCTCCGCTGAAAAATTTATAATACAATTATAACCCATAATTTGACTGTTTGCAACACCGATTTACATCAATCGTATAACAGAAAAAGCCGCTTTTTATAAAAGCGGCTTTTTAAGCTGTTAAAATTCTCAGCCCGCGGAGGAATCGTCACCGTTAATTGCCTTGACGTACTCCTGCCACATATAAGCGAGAGAGCCGTCGGTGTACCATCCGTTTTCCTGCGTACGTCCCCTCTTTTCATCGTTATCAGCCGGAATGTACGTAAGCTTCTGAAAGGCTTCGCTGCTGTTTACCTGAGTTTCAAACTGAGAAATGTTTGCGGTATATTCTTCGTAAGACATAGACTCCATCTGGTTCCAGATCTGAGAGCTGAGAGATTCCAGCTTTGTCATAGCGTCTCGGTTGTAGTCATTGACGTAATCCTTGAGCGCGTAGGTCACGGGAATATACGACATAAGGTTCTGCTCTTTAGCGGTCTTCCAGTAATCAAGACCTACGCCGTAATCGGGATAAGTCATGTAGATATTACCGGTCTCGTAGATATTCATCTTGTACTCATCGCTGAGTTTAACAATAATATCGGAGTTTTCCTCATCGTACTTCCAGTGTGTGCCCTCGGCGCCGTACTGAAGTATGGTGCGCAGCTTTGTATCCGTGTTCAGCATGGTGATGATCTCCATGGAACGCGGTACGCTCTTTGTAAAGGTGCTGACCGCAAACACGTTTTCGAGGTAATCGGAGCTCTTGCCCTCGGGACGCTTGAATACGTTTATGTAGTAATCGTCCTCGTACTTCTTTACTTCATCGGCAGTGCATGTAACGTAGCCGACGCCGAACTCGCCCACGTCACCGGTGGAAACGTAGTTCTTCTCCTTAAATTTCTTATAAAGACCGTAGTTTTTTGTATAGTTGTTTATGCTGAAAATATTGTCAAAGGAAACGCCTTCGATCTTTGTATCATAAGTAACACGTGAAGCCAGAACGGAGAAAGTGTCCTGATCCTTTGTTGACCAGAAACGGTAGTAGCTGGGGCTGTAATCACCGTAAACGGGGGTAACGTCGGTGTGGTACTTTGCAACGTCCTCAATAA
>USKS01000004.1 GCA_900555345.1 uncultured Eubacteriales bacterium | reverse complement strand
TGATTATAAGCCATACAACCTCATTTTGGAAAAGATCGCAGAAGCAGTTCATAGTATTTTCCTTTCGTCGTATATTTTAGCGAACCTTTCGGTTCAATCCGGAGCTTTCCGGCTCCAATATAATTGTATGACCGCAGGCAGCATTGTGTGCAAAGAACAGTTTCGGCGTCTCTCCCGCCCGCCGCGGCATATTATAAGATTATGTTGCAAAACAAAACATAATATGGTACAATTATCCTGCAAAAACATAAACGGCACGGGCATTGTAAATTGATACGCTCTTTGTTCTGAAATTTTTATTCGGAACAGAGCGCCGAAACGCTGAAGCCCGAAAACACATTACAAAGCGGAGGAAATACCATGAAAAAACTGACAGCGGTGCTGCTTGCGCTCATCTGCGTTTTCACACTTGCAGCCTGCGGCAAAACAGCCGAGAAAAAAGAGTTTGCCCCCGGAAAAGTTGACGGCAATGTTTATAAAAACGAATTCGCGGGCATAAAGCTTGAGGCAGGCAGCAGCTGGACATTTGCAACGGACGATGAGGTGTCTGAGTTTGCGTCTGAGCAGGCTGACGGCAGCGACGGCACGGACGACGGAACGGTATACGACGCAATGCTGTCTAACGACGCTTCCGGCGCGAATATCATCATCATGTACCAAAGTATAACGAAGCTTTTCGGCGGAAAGCTGTATTCCGCGGAAGAATACGCCGATGTACTGGCGGAGGGGCTTGAAAGCAATGCGGATGTAGGCTACAAGACCGACAGCTGCGAAAAGATCGACTTCTGCGGATCGGAGAGCACCTGCCTTACACTGAAGGCGGATTATCTCGGCATTGACCTTGAGCAGACTTATATCGTCCGCGAGGTCGGTGACTATATGCTTGTGGTGTGCCTTACATATTCAACGTCGAGGGGTACATCGCTTGACGGTATGCTGTCCATGTTTTCCGCTCTTGACGACTGAAAAAGTATGGTGTGCCGTCCGCGCCGCATCGGTGCGGACGGCACCTTTTTGAAATTTTGCCGCGCGGCGGCTTTTGGCAAGGGACTTTTATGAAAAAAACATTTGTGACCGTAATGCCGAACCATATCGGCGCATTTTTGAAGGCAAGCCGATGCTTTGCGGAGATCGGCGTAAACATTACGCGCGTAAGCTACAACAAGGCAGTTGACTCGCACATGCTCTTTATTGATGCGGAGGGCACCGAGGAGCAGCTTGAAAAAGCGTCGAAAAAACTCGGCGAGATAGGTTATCTGCAGTGCGGCGAGGACGGCAAAAACGTTATTCTTCTTGAATTTCGGCTGCGCGATGTTCCCGGAAGCGTTACGGATGTGCTGGAGCTTATAAGCGATTTCAGCTTCAATATTTCGTATATGAGCTCGCAGGAGAACGGCTCCGGCTGGCAGTATTTCAAAATGGGCATTGTCGCGTCCGACGCAAAAAAACTTGAAGAATTTCTCGGCGCGGCGGAAAAAATATGTGAAGTGCGCGTGCTGGATTACAATCACGCCGACAAGGTCTATGACAACAGCATATTCTACACTCACTTCGTCGGCGAGCTTTCTTCGATGATGGATATCTCCCCCGCCGTGCGCGAGGAGCTTCTCGTATATGTGAACCTTGCCATGCAGCAGCTTGACGAGGCGGGAGTTTCTCCCTACCGCACCTTTGACAGCATAAGCCGCTTCTGCGAGCTATTGTCAAAGTCCCGCGGGGAAAGCTTTTCGCCGCGCATAACAAGACACACTGCGGCGCATGACACGGAAATAATTCTTATAGAGCCGCCGTGCGGCAGCAACACTGCTATAATCCGCAGCCGCGGAGAGTATCTTTTTGTGGATACGGGCTACGCATACTGCAGAGAGGAAATGCTGAAGATTTTCCGTACTCTGATACCGGAATACGATAATATCGAAAAGCGGGTGTTCATAACCCATGCCGACGTGGATCACTGCGGGCTTTTGTCCGAGTTTGACGCGGTGTACGCGAGCGCCGGCTCGGCGGAATGCCTGAGACTGGAATATGAAAACGGAAACGGCTACAGAGAGCGCAATCCGCTGCACAGACCGTATATACAGATATGCAAAATTCTCACATCATACCGCACGACCCCGCCGGAGAAGGTGGTCGTTGTCGGCGACGCCGATCCCGCGGACGGCACTCTTGTGTACACGGGCACATTTGATTTCGGCGAGCTGCATTTTGATGTATATCAGGGCGGAGGCGGACACCTGAGAGGCGAGTCGGTGCTGATAGACTACGAAAACCGCATCGTTTTCAGCGGGGACGTTTATGTCAATTTGAAGGAAATGACCCCGCAGCAGGCGCAGTATAACAGGTATGCGCCCATACTTATGACCTCGGTCGACACGGACCCGAAGCTTTGCGCACAGGAGCGTCGGGCGCTCTTTTCTCTCCTCAGAGAAGGAGAGTGGCAGATATTCGGCGGCCACGGCGCAAAAAAAGCATACATGGTCAGCACTACGGGGCAGTGAGGCATGCACGTAAAAGAAAACCGAGCGGCGACATGATCTTCGCGCCGCAGGCGGTATCAAAGAGACGGCAGATCATTTTCATAAAAAACAATGCATAAGCTTTGCTGCGGCAGTATTTTTCTGCCGCAGCGAAGCTTTTTGCGTTTGAGATCAAATTCGTCGCCCCGAACGCAGCCGCACCGCGAAAAAACATTTATTTTTTCGGCAAAACGGCTTGCCGAAAAGCAAATTATATGGTATACTTGGTATGCATACCAATAAATTGGCAGGATGTGAAATAATGGCGTTGAGAAAAGGCAGTATAGAAACGAAAAACCGAATACTTTCCGCCTGCGTCAGGCTGTTTCTCAGGCAGGGGTATCACAACACCCCCATCAGTCAGATAATCAGCGAAGCGGACGTTTCGGTCAGCACGTTTCAGAACATATTCCGCACAAAGGACGGCGTACTCGGAGAGCTTATAGAGTTCATGTTCGGCAGTCAGTTCGGCACGGCGCGAGGCATCGCGGGGGAGAGCTTTCCGCCTGTATACGTTTACGCTGTCGAGACCGCGCTGCAGCTTGTTTTGACGGAGCTTAACGAAAATCTGCGCGACATATATCTTGAGGTATATACCGTGCCGGAGACTGCGGAGTATATCCACGTGCATACGGCAATGGAGCTGTACAGAATATTCGGAGCATATTTCCCGGGATACACGGAAAGCGATTTCTACGAGATCGAGATCGGCACGGCGGGGATAATGCGCGGGTATATGGCGAAAAAATGCGATATACATTTTCCGCTCAATAAGAAAGTCGGGCGATTTCTGTCGCTGTCTCTTCGGGCACTCAGGGTGCCGGAGGAGGAACTGGCAGAAGTGCTTTCATATATAAATAAAATAGACCTGTGCGCCCTTGCAAACGGAGTTATGCAAAAGCTGTTTGCGGCGCTTGAGATGCGATTTGATTTTTCTCTTACGGATGAAAGTGAGGAAGCGAAATGAAAAAAAGAATTGTGAGTATCCTGCTTGCGGCAATAACTCTTCTTTGTGCGCTGCCGTTTACCGTCCCCGCATACGCAGCGGTAACAGAGGATTACAAGCTGCAGCCCGGCGGCACGTACTATTTCGATCTGTCGTCCTTTGATTTCGGCAAAGAATCGGATGAGGTGCCCGATGCTACTCTCCACTATGTGCCGTTCAAATATGTCGGCGCGATCCAGGCATACAAGCTGTCATCCCCCATGAAGACCGATCAGGCGTATGCGGACGCACACGCATACAAGCACAGCGTGTTTGTTGCAGAGTGCATTGTGTCTCGTGTCACATGGTCCGATATGTCCTCTAAAGGCTATGCGTACGGCACATCGTATTCCTCGGGAAATATAGAATACGAAATGCGCGCTCCCTCCGGCGGAAGCACCAATAAAAGGACCAATGCCTCTCCCGCTTCCAACGAATGGGATACGATACTCGATAAAAACAGCGAATACATAAAGGCATCGGAGAACCAAGAGGCATGGTGTCAGGACCTGTATGATGATGGTCTTTACGTGGACCCGCCCTTCGGCGTTACCCGCGGAATCCGCGAGTCTCGCTCCTTCTATGTTCTCCAGAGATATTCCGACACGCGCGCAGGATATAAGCCTATACTTGAGATCACTTCGAAGTTCAGCCAGCTTAAGTCAAACGGGCTTAAAGAGGTAACTCTCGATCTCGACGGCGCGTCTGTAGGCGAGACGAGCGGCAGCATAAAGATCATCGTCAAAAACGGAGCCACATTCAAAGCGCCGACAATCGAGGGCATCACCATACCCAAGGGCGCAAATGACGAGGGCTTCAAGTGGCAGGACGAATTCGGCAATCTGTATTCCCCCGGCGACAATGTAAACTACAAGGCGACTACCCTCAAAGCGCTCTGGAACAAATATCAGCAGTTCACCCTCGATGTGGGCGAGACATATTATTTCGATCTTTCGTCTGTGTCTGTTCCCGGCTCGATAACAGTAGACCGCAACTCCGGCGGCAATAAGATAAAGGGCGTTCCTGACAGATCGCTGCACTATGTGCCCTTCACCTTTGCAGGCACGATCGATGCATACTCTCTCGACTCTTATCAGCTGACGAGTGAGGAGTACGCGGAGCAGAACAGATACAAGCACACGCTTCTCGTATCCGACTATGTCCTGACGGAGCTGACGTCGTGGAACACGATAAACGCGGCGGGGCTTATATACGGCAAGGACTATTCAAGCGGAAATATAGATTATAAGCTCAGAGCGCCGTCAGGCGGCAGCGGAATTGACGATACGCATCTGCGCGAGGGCGGCACGCCCACATCAAACGAGTGGGATCAGCTGTATCTGCGGGATGCGGGTCTTATAAAAAACAATACTTATCAGAAGCGCAGCTACGGGCAGGACGCGTTTGTGGAAAACTCCGCCTCCGGTGACACTTTAGCCGTCAACCGCGGATACATGTCCGACAGGTACATCATGGGCTACGGCTGCGACAAAGCGGGATTTGACCCGGGCTACAGACCCGTGCTTGAGATCATGAACGCCGCCCAGCTTACCGCCGACGGGCTGAAAGAGGTAACTCTCGAGCTGAACGGCGGCAGCATCAAGGATATAACGGGCAGCATAAAAACGCTTGTCGCGGCGGGGAAGGCTTTCACGGCTCCGCCCTCAGCAGGCATAAGCCGTCCCGCAGGCGGAACGTATTTTGCATGGATCGACGAAGCCGGCAACAAATACGCCCCCGGCGAGAGCGTGCCCGCAAGTGTTGCAAAGCTTACTGCCGACTGGGACGCGCCCACATATACACTAACGTATAAGCCGGACGGCTACAGCGCGGAGAGCGATACATATACTGATACAAAAACCTATGATGCAGAGCTCACTCTCAGAGGCGAAACGTATACCAGAATCGGATATACGCAGACAGGCTGGACCGAGGATGGCTCGTCGACATATGCCCTCGGCGCGCAGTATACGGAAAATAAAGCGGCAACGCTTTATCCCGTATGGCAGATAAAAACATATTCGGTAAAGCTTTATCCCGGCGCGGACGGCAAGGGAGAAATGCGAGAGATCACCAAAAATCACGGTGAAGCAGTAATTCTTCCCGACGGTCTGTTTACCCGCACGGGATACAGACAGATCGGCTGGGCGCTGTACGACGGCGGCGAGCGCGCATACGGCACCGATGCTATCTATGAAGCGGATGAGGCGGTCTCGCTTTATCCCGTATGGCAGGAAATTTCGGACTATAATATAGTTTTTGACACGGCAGGCGGTTCGGCGGTCGTAAGTCGAACGGGACTTACATGGTCGGCAAAGGTACTTGACGGCGTCATTCCTCCCACAAGGGACGGATACGAATTTCTCGGCTGGAAGTACGGCGACAGAGCCGTCGGAGCGGACGATACGTACGGCGATATTGCCGAAAACGACAGCGTTAAGACCGTCACGCTTACGGCGCAGTGGAAAGACATTGAGGCGCCGAGCGGCACCGTTACCGTGGGCACAAGCACGTGGCGCGAGTTTGTAAAAACAATAACCTTCGGGCTTTTCTGCAACGATACTGTAAAGGTTGAAATAGCAGCACAGGACAACAGCGGCAGCGTGACGGTTCAGTATTTTCTCAGTGATAAGGACTATACCGCAGATGAGCTTTCGGAGCAGAGCTTTGAAAATTACAACGGAGCGTTCTATATTTCCGAAGAGAATAACTATATAGTATACGTAAAGCTCACCGATCCTTCCGACAATGTAAGCTATCTGAGATCGGACGGGATCGTCATCGACAAGACCGCGCCCGTGATCTCGGGCATTGAAAACGGAAAAACGTACTGCGGTGAGAAAACCGTCACCGTTTCCGATCAGCACAAGGTAAAGGTGTTTGTAAACGGCAGCGAGGTCGCCCTTGACGACAGCGGCAGCTTTGTGCTGGAAGCCTCCGATAGCGCTATCCGCCTTGAGGCGATAGACGAGGCGGGCAACCGAACAGCGTATGAGGTCAGAGTCAACGACGGGCATACATACGGCGGCGCCTGGCTGTTTGAAAACGGAAAGTACTGGAGACGCTGCATCTACTGCGGCAGCGAATCGGACAAAAAGGATATTCCCGAGATAGAGATAAACGCTCCCGGTAAGGTGTGCAGAACGCAGGACCTTAAGGCGAAGTTTGAAATGCCCGAGGGCACAAGTCTTGTCTCCGTCGGCTACGGAGACGATCTTCGCGGCGGCGAGGCTTCATCTGTAACTTTGGAAAACGGCATTTATACAGCGCTGATTTCCGCATCAGATTATTTTGAGGATTCCGACACCATCGGAGTTATAGTCTATGCCGAGACTTCTGACGGCTTCAGATTCAGCTGTATGAAGACCGTTCTGATCCAAAACAGTCACGCTGGCGGCACGGCGACATGCACTGAGAGCGCAAGATGCGATACCTGCGGCGAGCGCTACGGCGACAAGGCTCCCGATAACCACACCGACACCACCGAGTGGGTATGCACCGAAACAGAGCACACTCAGAAATACAAGTGCTGCGGAGCGGTGACCGTACAGACCGAAGCACACGAGTGGGAGAACGGCGTCTGCGCAGAGTGCGGATATATCTGCGCACACTCCGGCGGTAAGGCAACATGCACCGAGCGTGCAAAGTGCGAGATATGCGGCGAATACTACGGAGAGCTTGATCCCGCCGGTCACGGCCATGTTGACCACATGGACGGCAAGGACGCGACAAAGGATTCCGAAGGGAACCGCGAGTACTGGCACTGCGACGACTGCGACGGATATTTCTCCGATAAATCCGCGTCGTCAAAGAGCAGGATATCCAAAGAAGATACGGTGATCGAAAAACTTTCGGAGAGCGGAAAGGCTCCCCGCACCGGCGACGGCATCGTGCTTCTCGCAGTACTGTTTACAGTAAGCTGCGCTGCTGCGGCAGAGCTTGCGATCGTCATAAAACGCAAAAAACGCGGCGAAAGATGACAGGCTGCACGGCAGAATAACGTAACAGAACGGACAACGCGGCACACTTTTTTATGAAGTGTGCCGCATCTTTATTTGCCGCGCAAAAGAAAAAACGTTGATTACGGTCGCTGGGACTGCTATAATAGACCCATGGGGGTGAACATATGGAACTTCGTGTGCTGAACTATTTTCTCTCCGTTGCCCGCGAGGAAAGCTTTACAAAAGCGGCGCAGCAGCTTCATCTTACTCAGCCGACGCTCTCAAGACAGATAGCGCAGCTTGAAGAAGAACTGGGCGTTTGCATTTTCAGGCGCGCCAACGGCAGAGTGACTTTGACCGAGGACGGCATGATACTTCGCCGCAGGGCGCAGGAGCTTTTGTCTCTTGCGGATAAAACGAAACGCGATTTTCTGTATAAGGGCAAAGAGCTTGAGGGCACGGTCGCCGTCGGCAGCGGTGAATTTCTGTCTACTCGCATACTTACCGACTGTATGGCGGCCTTCAGAAAAGACCACCCGCTTGTGCATTTTGAGCTGTACAGCGGCAACGCGGCGAATATACGCGACAAAATCGAGCGCGGGCTGCTTGATCTGGGGCTTATGTCGGAGCCTGTGGATATACGCAAATACGAGTTTGTTCCCATGCCTCAGAAAGAGCAGTGGGGAGCAATTGTTCCCATCGGCTCTCCTCTTGCCGAAAAAGAATTCATCACCCCGAAGGATCTTGAAGGCATACCGGTGGTGTCCGCCGTCAGCGATATAGCCCAGGGCAACATCGGGCGCTGGTTGGGAGAGGGCGGCTCCAAGGTGGATATTATAGCAAAGGGAAATCTATTGTATAATGAGGTCATGATGGCGCGCAGCAACGACGGCGCCGCTATCGGGATACGGCTCGACAGCCGATACGACGGAACGGTATTTATCCCGTTTTCCCCTGCGCTTGAGAGCGGGACGGCGGTAGCATGGAAAAAAGAACAGGTCTTTCCCGCGGCAGCGAGCGCGTTTATGGAGTTCGTAAGGTCATGCATAAAAGGCATAGACAAGTATGGATTATAAGTATTAGACATTTTGTATAAAACGGTATATAATAAAGGCGTCCCGGGATGGGACGCCTTTGATTTTACCGTATGACGGAAGGGAGGGACGGTGCAAATGACCGGAGCAGAACTTTGCAAGCGCTGCGGAGTGCCGCCGTCGACACTTCGTCAATATAAAAAACTGTGCGCGGGCAAAGAGGACTACGACGAGAGCGACGTCCGACGTATCGGCACTTTCATGAATCTTTGCGAGGCGGGCTTTTCGCCGGAAGATGCGGTGCGGTTTCTCGGCTGCGGCGGTGAGGAGAGCAACGACGGAAAACTCAGAATGCTGCGCGACAGAAGAGGCGCGCTGCTTGACGATATCCATGAGAAGGAGCGCCTGCTCTCACAGCTTGACTGCCTTGCTTTTAAAATCACAAAAAATAAATGAAACAAAAGGAGATGCCATTATGAAAAAAGTAATATCCGTTATTCTGATGCTGGCGCTTTGCCTTGCGTTTGTCTCGTGCGGGTCCGCAAAAACGGCGCAGGACGCCGCGAAAGACAGCACAAAAGAAACTCAGCCGACGCAAAATGAGAGCACTGCGCCCGACAGCGGCAGCGCGGATGTCCCGCAGACGGACAACGCAGACGCAAAGTCTGTTGTAGTGTATTTTTCCGTAACGGGCAACACAAAGAAGGTCGCGGAGCATATAGCCGAGGCGACGGGATCGGATATATACGAGATCGTCCCGAAAGAGCCTTACAGCGACGACGATATCGACTATTCCAACGACAACTGCCGCGCCAATAAGGAAATGAACGACGACAGCGCCCGTCCGGAGATAGGCGGCGAGACGCTTGATCTTTCGGGATACGATACGGTGTATCTCGGCTATCCCATCTGGTGGGGCACAATGCCGAAAATCATTAACACGTTTCTAGATAAATATGATCTCGGCGGCAAGACCGTAATGCCGTTCTGCACATCGGGAGGCAGCGGAATTTCTACGTCCGTATCCGCCATAAGAAACGAAGAACCGAATGCCGATGTCCGCGACGGACTCCGTGTCTCCGGCAGCGGCGACAGCTCCGTAGATGCATGGATATCGCAGAACACCTCCGAGAAATAAAAGCAAAGGGGAAATATATATGAAATATACAAACCGCGAAGATTTCGAAAAAGCCGACCGCTTCGGCATAGGCGCGCCCAATGACGCGTATGCGCCTTATTTTACGGGCAATTCTTATCTGAGGGCTCTCACCGACCCCTCGACGGGCCTTTTTCTCGCAAACGTTACGTTTGAGCCCGGCTGCCGCAACAATTGGCATATACACCACGCAAAAAGCGGCGGCGGACAGATGCTCGTCTGCACCGCGGGCGAGGGATGGTATGTTGAGGATGGCAAGGCGCCCGTAAAGCTTACGGAGGGCAGCGTTATAACGATACCGTCGGAGGTAAAGCACTGGCACGGCGCCGCCGCCGACAGCTGGTTTTCGCATATAGCCATTGAGGTGCCCGGCACAGACACTTCAACGGAGTGGTGCGAGCCGGTCAGTGACGGAGAATATAAAGGAACGGAGAAATAATTATGTCAAAGGTACTTACAGCATACTTTTCCGCAAGCGGAGTTACGGCTGCGGCGGCGCGGCGCCTTGCCGAGGCCGCAGGAGCGGATATTTTGGAAATAAAGCCGGAGATCGCCTATACAAGTGCCGATCTCGACTGGACAAACAAGCGCAGCCGTTCAACGGTCGAAATGAACGACGCGTCATCGCGCCCGGCGATCGCGGCTCTTCCCGAAAACCTTGCGGATTACGACACGGTTTTCATAGGCTTTCCCATTTGGTGGTATACCGCGCCGAGATTGATCGATACGTTTGTAGAAAGCTGCGATCTTTCGGGCAAAACAGTCATACCCTTTGCGACTTCCGGCGGCAGCGGCATGGGACGCACCGTGTCGGAGCTTAAAAAGCTGTGCCCCGAGGCAAACTGGGAGGACGGCAAGGTCGTAAACGGCATGTCGGACAAGGCTCTCGCGGCATGGGTAAAGGCCGAGATCGGAGAATGAGACAGTATGGATATGAAAATGACAGATCCCGAGCTTTACGGGATATGCGAGCGGTTTACGAAGCATGAGGTGCCTGACGAGCCCGGACAGGAGCTTTGCGGCGAAACGAGGTATCTTGCGATCCTCGCGGTCCTTATGGGCAGCGGAGCACCCGAAGCTTTTGAAGAGGTGCTCGGAGAAGCGCTTGAAAGCGGCGTATCGCCCGCAGCGGTGAGGGAAGCGGTGTATCAGGCGACAGACTATCTGGGCTACGGCAGAATGCTTACGTTTCTTCACCGCGCGAACGGTGTGTTTGAAAAGCGCGGCATAAAGCTGCCGCTTCAGCCTCAGACGACGGGCGGCGACAGGCTTGAACGCGGTATCGATGCTCAGGCGAGGATATTCGGCGAACAGATGAGAGAGGCGTGGAAAAAGAGCCATATCAACCGCTGGCTTGCCGAAAACTGCTTCGGTGATTTTTACACGCGCACGGGGCTTGATATCCCGCAGCGGGAGATGATAACGTTCTGCTTTCTGATGGCGCAGGGCGGGTGCGAGCCGCAGCTTGCGGCGCATATCTGCGGAAATTTCAATGTGGGCAACGACGCGGATCTTCTGAGACGCGTTGTGTCGCAGTGCCTGCCGTATATAGGCTATCCCCGCAGCCTTAATGCGCTGCGCTGCATAGACGAAGCGGCGGGAAAACTGTGATTTTGACACCCGCGTGGAGAAACGGATATTGCGGGGCTCACCGCCCCGCACTCCGACATGAGGGATAGGTATATGTGGGGCGCTGCCCCACACCCTGACTTAGGGAGCTTTTTCCCCAAAAAGCTCCCTAAGGACCCGAAAAAACCGAACTGAATAGGTTTTTGCCTATCAAATAATGATAGCGAACAAGACTGCCGTCGGCAGCCTTGTTTTTATGTTGGCGTCTTAAGGCGTGGAAATAACCCCCGGTTTTACCGGGGGGAAAAGAAGCTTCAGCGATGAAAAAAGGGCGAGCTGGAAGCAAGCCCAAAACTTCATGGTATAATTAAAGCGGTTTGGCACCGCAAAACCATGGAGGGAAAAGATGAAAGAAAGAAACGAAATCAAGAGCACGGCACATTCAAAGTACAGATGCCAATATCACATAGTGTTTGTGCCAAAGTACAGACGGAAAGAGATATATGGGCAATTGAGGAGAGACATTGGAGAAATACTACGGAGATTATGTGAACAGAAAGGAGTAGAAATCATAGAAGCAGAAGCATGTCCGGACCACATACATATGCTAGTGAGTATTCCACCCTACCTGAGTATAGCACAATTTATGGGATACCTCAAGGGAAAAAGCAGTCTGATGATATTTGACAGACATGCGAATCTGAAGTACAAGTACGGATCAAGGAACTTTTGGTGCAGAGGATATTACTTGTGTGTAAAGACAGTACCAAAACCGTAGAAGCCTTGATATATAAGGGCTTCTACGGTTTTGTTTTTGAAATTTAATGTCCCTAGCGGGTACTTTTGCATATGATTTTCAATACGGCGGGTATGTTTTATCTATGATATTTTTGCGATGACAGAAACTTATAAAATCACAAAGAGCAACGATGTGGAAACGAAGCGGGATTGAAAAAGTGATGATTAAATTAAGCACACTACCTCAATGCAACATCCGTTCTTGCAAAACAGCTCGAAATATGATATATTAAATATAGCAATATACGCTGAAATACACTTTGGAGGTTCAGATATGAACAAAACAGAATTTGTTGCTGCAGTTGCAGAGGCTGCCGGCGCAAGCAAGAAAGACGCAGAAAACATCATTAATGCAACCCTCGCACAGATCGAAAAAGTGCTTGTTGCAGGCGACAAGGTACAGTTTGTCGGTTTCGGCACTTTTGAAACCCGTGAGCGTGGAGAGAGAACCGCAAAGAATCCCCGTACCGGCGAGGCGATCACCGTTCCGGCAGCTAAGGCTCCGGCATTTAAAGCAGGCAAGGCTCTCAAGGATGCCGTCAATAAGTAAACCGAATTACAAAGCAAAAGGCACAGCCATCGAAATGATAGCTGTGCCCTTTTTGAATATCTACCTTTTATTGCACATTACCGAGGCGCAGAACATACCGTCCTTTACTTCAAAGCGGCAGACACCGCCGTAATGCTCGGCAATGCTTTTTACCGACTGTGTTCCAAGCCCGGGACCTTTATGCTTGGTCGAGAGAAATTCATTATCGGTTGTGCGCCGGAGCGTTCCGGTAAAGGTGTTATCGACTGTGACGCAAAGGGTGCTGCCTTTGAGCCTTGCCCGAATATCAATTTTTCGGTCATCACCGTGTTCCTCTTTGCAGGCGTCTATGGCGTTCTCGATCAGGTTGCCGAACAGAACGGAAATATCGGTATCCGAAACGAAAATATCGCCGGGGATCTCTGCGTTGACGATGTAGTCAATATCATTATCCTTAGCCTGCTGCGCGAAATAAAGCAATACGGCATTGGCGGCGGGATTCTCGCAGAAACGAATGAGCGAATCGTCCGGCAGACTGTCGTTATAGCCGTCGAGATATTTTAGTAATGCGTCAAGCTCTCCCTTGCTCACATATTCGCGTATAAGCGAGATATGATGCCGCACATCGTGCTTGGCACGGCGGGCGTCGGTGATTTTTTCCTGCAGATTCTCATATTGCGCCGCCTGCATAGAAAGCTGATGATTCTTTTCCTCCAGCTCCAGCGTTTGATTTTGCTCCAAAATCAAGCGGGTCACGACATAGTAGATCAGAATCGCTCCCACATTGATGATAAACAAAAACAGAGTATTCTTCGGACGCAGCGCAATTTCCAGCGCCGAACGGGAAACAACGCTGTATATTGCAAAATACCATACGATATAGAAGGTTGCGGGGATCAGCCACAAATACCGCCATTCAAAGCCGGACGGTTCTTTTTCTACTGCCGGAGTGAATACGGACTTCATATAAAGAAAGATCGGCACAGAGAGAATGATCTCCACGGCAAAGAGCATCAGCGAGAAGGACCAGCGGTAGCTCTGCACAGCCAGTGCCGGAAACAAAAGTCCCTCAATGCATTTGGCGGAAATCACGGCGAAGTTGGCAAGATTGGAGATCATCAGCAGCGTGAAAAGCGTTTTGCCGAAATGCTTCTTCACGGCGAGAAAATAGAAAGCGGCATACAGCGCTGTGCTGAGCGCACTGGCGATTGCGGCATGATTCCCGGGAACAAAGCTGACCCATGCGCCGAGCAGCACCTGAATGACAGACAGCAGTCCGATCAGAATTCCGGTAACGCCTCTTGAAAACCGCAGACTGTGCCGGAACGGATAGAGCGCCAGAGCAAGAAACGGCAGAAAGTTCAGCAGCGAATATACGATGATCTCAATGAACCGATAAACAGGCGGCATTACCGTTTGCCTCCTTTACGCAGTTGCTCAAACAGGAAGGATGAATAGGCATCCGTCACCTCTTTGGCTTTACGGCGGCTGATGGGAATAAGACTGCCGTTGCTCATGGTAAAGGTGTCTGCGTTCTGTGCGTCGACCTCGTGAAAGTTGATGATCAGCCCTTTCGACGGGATAAAGAAATACGGATAGCCGCAAAGCAGCGCTTCGATTTTCGAAAGGTTTGCCCGCAGGATGATATCCTTCCCGTATTTGCAGTGCAGCGTCGTATAATGTGCGGCGTAGTCTGCATAAATGATATCGCGCAGAACGACGCTTTTGCCGTCAGGCAGCTGTATTGTCCGTTCTTTTTCGACTTGGGCAAGATCTATGCGGTCAAGCATTGCTTTGACACGCTCCCGGTCAAACGGCTTGTGCAGATAGTAGCAGGCATTTACCTCGTAGCTCTCGCTGGCAAACTCATTGCTTGTGGTGCCGAATGCGATACGGACATCGCTGTCCGTTTTGCGTATTTCCCTTGCCACATCCATGCCGGTGAGCTTGTCCATGAAAATATCCAGCACGATCAACTCAAAAGCGCCGGGCTGCCAAGTTTGCAGAAAGTCCTCTCCGCTTTTGAAATATGTAAGTTCGGCAGATGAACCGAGCAGTTCTCCAAAATAAGTTTGCAGACATTCATACATCCGTATGTCGTCGTCAACGATTGCGATTCTCAAAACCAAAACTCCTCTTTATGCTATACGGTCGTGTATTCTTCAATTACATTCATTATACCACACAATTGTGAAAAAACAAAGCGTCAATCCCTAAATGATTACCGCTTGAGTCCTTTTTTGACCGCTTGCGCCAAACCGATTGCGGAAATTTCAGATATCAATTATAATATTTATGTGTAATTATGCCTGCGAGGAGGTGCCATATGAGGTTGATTCTATACGGAACTGAAACGGACAGAGATGAGTTTATGTGCTCTGTTACTGCTTTGCCGGACCTGCGTTACCGTAAAATGCAGGTAACAGACTATCCGGATTATGACAGCTTTATCACAGGACTCGGAGAAAGCCCGCCGGACTGCATCGTGATAGCGATGGACGGCGCAGACGGCATGGAGGGCGTGATCGCCGCCAAAAGCGTCTGCAAAAACGTCCCGGTGCTGTGGTTTTCGAATGATAACGGATTCGGCGCGCAGTCCTACAGGCTCGGCTGTGCGTATTTTCATAAAAAGCCTGTTTCCCCGCAGATCCTCTCTGCGGCGATTGCAAGATGCGTGTAAAGGAGTAACGAGATGAACACAAACATGACACTTGAAAAGCGGATACTTTCCGTGCTGCTGACGGTCATCATGGTATTTTCCATGGTGCCGCTGTCGGTATTTGCTGCGGACGGAGGCGCGGCGACCGTCATTACATCTGGCGGCGAGGTCGCCTTTAATGTCTACAAGGATGCGGTTGCATACGCCAATCAGCACGACGGCAGCACCATCAAGCTGCAGTCGGACATCGATGCGCCAACCTATGAGGATCCGGCAGACATGCCGTTTATCACGGGCAATGTCACCCTGGATCTGAACGGGAAGAGCATTAACTGTGTCGATATCGGCTCCGTCAGCTTTGATGAAGAGGGCGAGATAGTCAAGGACAAGGCCGGCACACTGACCGTGACCGGCAGCGGCAGCATCGGACTGCTCACTATGTACTGCGGTGCGCTGACACTGAACAGCGGCACGGTGGAGGAGCTGAGAGCGGAGGACTTTGCCGTCACAGTGCATATCACAGGCGGCACGGTGGAAAGTCTTGTACTTTCTCTACGATGGGACGATAACGCCACTGCCGACATCTCCGGCGGTTCGGTGCAGAAGCTGGATCTGGGCACCGGCACGGTGAACATCACCGGCGGCAGCCACGGCTCGGAAACCGCATCTTGGGGAGTAAACGGCGGTACGCTGAATATCAGCGGCGGCAGCTTTTCTGCACTGAGACTTTTGGTCACCAGCGGTAAGATCGACCTCACCGGCGGTGAGTTCGAGTATATCTCCACCGATCCCCAGGCGCCCTTCAGCGAATATCAAAAGCTGACGATGGGCTCTTTGCTGGGCGACAGCTGCGCGTTTTACAGCAAGGACGGCAGTCTGGTCAGCGCTGATGTGCTGACGCTGGAAAACGTCAAGGTCGTTGCCGACCACGAGCACACCTATAAAGACGGCAAGTGCACCACCTGCGGCGCCCTGTGCAAGCATGACCGGGTGGACACCGCCATGGGAAGGTGCGAGGTCTGCGGCATCCAGCTGGAGGCGGAGATAAGCGCTGAGGGCGCGAGCCCGGTGTTCTATACCTCCTTCACCCAGGCGTGGGATGCCCTCCAGCCCAATCGGAGCGATCAGGTCACCGTTACGCTGCTTAAACCCAGGTATGATCTGGGTGAGACGGATCTGTATGTGCAATCGAACAACATCAGGCTGGATCTGAACAGCAACGTTATGTTCGGTACCGGCAAGATCGTCGTGAGCGGGGCTCAAGCCGTCTTCACCGTAGAAAACGGCGATATGAATGAGATCACCGTGGAGGCGGCGGACGGTGCCGTAACGGTGGGGGAGGACTGCGGCAGTATTAAGGCTGTCCGAGTCACCAGCACCGATGCTGCCGTGACCATTCAGAGCGGCTTTTTCGAAAAACTGGTCCTGCCCGCCACCGATACCGAGAGCCTGAAAAATGTGAAGCTCTCCGGCGGCGAATTTGACTCCATCAGCTTTAATGGCACCGGCAGGGTGGCCATCACCGACATGCTGGAGGCAGGCTATGCCTTCCAGGACAACAAGGGTACAGCCTCGGGTAAGGCCGGCGCACTGGTGCCCTATGGCATGAGCTTCGACGCGAAAACATATTTTGAAGACCTTGAGGTGGTGAAATGCGGACACAGCGCCGTGAATGAAGTCAAGGGCTACTGCAACTACTGCGGCAAGCTGTACGCCGGCAAGATCACCGACAAGGACGGCGCTGTGCGCTATGTGGAGTCCTTGCAGGACAGCGATTTCGGAAACGGCAATACCGTTACTCTGCTGCAGGACATCACGGGGACTGTGACACCGGGCGGCTCCTGCACCATTGAGCTGCGCGGCAGATCCGTGGGCCAGATCAACTTTGCTGTGCAGGACGGGACCCTGACTCTGAAGGGCCAGGGTAAGATCGGCACCGTTACCCTTGGCAGCGGTGAGATCGACAGCACGCTGGCCATCGAGGACACGGCCTATTGGCAGCGTGTCAAGATCGGCACACTGACCATTAATAAAACAACAAACACCAAGCTGTCCGGCGGCCAGTTCGACAAGATCGAGCGGAAGGACGGCGGCTTCGTGGAGGCTCTGCTGGCGGACGGTTACGCCTACTTCGACAGGGAGTGGGAGATGCCGGAGTACGCCGGCGGCAAGACGAGCCTGACCAAGACATATTATATCGCCGAACACAGCCACTGGTTCATCGTGAACATTGAGGGCGAGACTCAGTGCCAGGATTGCGGCATGCCCTGCCACCACACCACCATTGGCGAAGACGGCAAGTGCCAGGATGTCTGCCATCGGCAGATCTACACCGCCGTACTGACCCGGGCGGACGGCACGGTGAAAAATTACGAGTCCTTCGCTGACGCGTGGGCGGCGGCCATGACCGACAGCGGCTCCACCCTGAGACTGCTGTGCGATGTGACCCTGGGCGAGGCGGAAGACGGTATCATTGCGCAGTCCGGCAAATTTACCCTTGATCTCAACAGTAAAACCGTCAGCGGTGAAATTACAAATCAGTTGCTTACCGTAAGCGGTACGGCGGATATCACAATCCGAAACGGAAAATTGATCAATACATTCAACAAGGATCAAACGGATATAAACAAGTCATGTGCCAACGCTTTGGCAATTGACGGCGGAACTGTAACCTTGGACGTGGTAGAACTAACTGCCGGTCATGGATTTAAAGGCGCCCGTTCCTGTGCGGCTTATATTTTCAGCGGAAGCCTTACGGTGGTAAACGGGACCTTTACAGGACAGTTCGGCGTGGCTGATGTGTTTGGAGTGCATCCTTCGGTAAAAATCACATCGGCAACTCTGCATGACGGAATTTACTATGATCGTACAGGTATCACCGCCATTGATTATGCAGGGCTGAAAGCGCTTTTTGCCGACGGAAGTATGCTCTTTGATAAGGACGGAAAGTATATTGATGTCGAAGATGAAGCATATTGGCGGATTGACGGAGAGGGAGAAAACACGTATGTCTCCTTTGGCTACAGTGAAGAATGCGTTATCAAGCCGCACACCCACGATACATATGTTGACGGCAAGTGCGCAGAGTGCGATTATGCCTGCCCGCATGACGGCGGCAATGACCGCGAGGCAAGCTACTTCCAAAAGGCGATATGCTCGGTTTGCCACTGCGAATACGGCAATTATGCAAAGGACACTAATAAGCCTACAGGTAGAATTGAAATTAAAGAGCGCACATGGTGGGAAAGCTTTATCCATGCGATAACCTTCGGTTTGTTTTATAAGGAAAAGGTTACGGTGGAAATCACTGCCAGTGACGACAGCTACAGTCAGGCAGGATATGATGAAACAAAGCATGCGGTAAAGATTGAATACCTTATCAGCAATACCGAGCTGAGTTTGGAGACAGTTAAGAACTCAGCCTTTACGGAATACAAAGGTGAAATTGACATTTCCGATGACAGCCGTTATGTAGTTTATGCAAGACTTAATGATTTTGCAGGAAATGAAGAATATATTTCTACCGACGGCTTTGTAATAGATACAACGCCGCCTGTAATCGAAGTAGACGCTGACGGTCAAAGTAAAAGATATTCAAACGGTCAGCGGGCGGAAGTCTGCGGCGACACACAAATCAATTTTATCGACGATAATTTTGACACAGCATATAGAACGATAGACGGAGAAAAGGATAAGATATGGAGCAGTCCTTTTCTTGTGGCTGCTTCGGATACCGATCGCACCGAACGGTGGATCACATTTGAGGTGCACGACAAGGCCGGCAATATTTCGACGTTTGAGGTCTATGTGCACAAGGAGCACTCCTTTGACGAGGAGACCGGCGTATGCGCATACTGCGGATATCAGGCTGCCGTATTGATCAAATGCAGCAATGATAATAACGAGGAAGAGTTTGTATCAGGCGACGGCTTGGATGAGACAATGCGTAAAGCTGATGAGAATAGATTCGACCGATTCTACCTGAAGCTTTACGGAAATGTTGAAAAAATGTCTGGAGCCGGGACGTATGGCAGTACGAGCAAAAAATGGACATTTGATTTGAACGGCTACACAATTTCTAATCCTTCGAGTGTTGACCCTGATTCCGTGGCTGCCCTATTCTATGTCGCGGGCGATATTACATTCGTAGGCAATGGTGCTATGAATGCGGATGTCATGGTGGACGGAGGTCAGCTGACGATCGACGGCGAATGCTCATTCCAAAAGCTGGAACATAAGCGCGGCACACTGACGGTCAACGCCGGTTCCTTTGAATCACTTATCATTTCCAAACTTGATGTAGGTTGGTCATACACAAGAGAAACTGCGCTTTACGGCGGACATTACGGCGAGGTAAAGATCGTCGATATCGAAGGACTTACCTGTGCCGATTTGCTCGCCAGGGGCTACCGCTTTGAAGGTCTGACTCTTGAAGAGGCAAAGGTAACGGAGCTGAAAGATGCCACCATCGTTGCCTGCGATCATGCAGATATCGGTAGTGACGGCATCTGCCCCGACTGCGGAATGGAGTTTTTCCTCTCTGTTGAAGCAAACGGAACAACAAAATTGTTTGAAACATTTGAAAGCGCTATCCGCTATGCCGAGCAGAACGACGGCAGCACGGTGAAGCTCCTGCAGGATATTACGCTGTGTAGGGAAAATGTCGGTTCACTGATTTCTAACTACTATATTTTCCTTAAAACCGGTACCTACACGCTCGATCTTGCAGGGAAAGCGCTGACCATAGGAGACGGAGCGGAATCACTACAGGGACTCTCGGTGACCGGCGGCTGTAACCTGACCGTTACCGATACGGTCGGCGAAGGAAAAATCAACAGCAGCAGATGGGGCGAAGTTTTTGAAGTTCGTTCCGACGGTCACCTGACTATTGAGAGCGGCGACTGTACCGAACTTTCAAGGGTTTTGGCTTGGGGTTCTGACAGCCTGACGATCAAGGACGGTAAGTTTAACTGTGTCGCAAGCAAGGAAAGCAGTGACTCGGTCTCTCCGATGACCTATCTTGCCGACGGTTGCGCGTTTATGCTGAGTAGCGGCGAGTATGCAAATGAGAGCAATGTGGAAAGTCAGTACATCTCAGGACGGGGCACAATGTATTGGATCAATGGCGTTACCGTTGTGCCTGCGCCGCTGACCATTGACGAACAGCCGACCGATCTTAAATTCTACCTGACCTCAAAGGAAGACGCCAAGTATGTGGAATTTGTCGTTTCCTCTATCGGAAGATGGTGGGGCGATATTATCAATGTGACCTTTGAAAAGGAAGACGGTACGGTTATAGAAAAAACTACGGTCCCTGCGTATGAAAAAATGCGCAAGGGTCTTTCGGCAGTGAACTTTACGGTGCCCGATTCCGGATCGTACCGCATAAAGCTCGAGCTGAAAGGCTATGAGCTCTATTCCGATACCTTTAACATTACCGTTGCCGAGTGCGAGCACCCCGGCTATGACAAAAATAGCAAGTGCACTCAGTGCGGCTGCGACCTTGCGGCAGCTATCGTTAAGGACGGCAAAACGACCGGATATGTAAACTTTGCGGACGCACTTACAGCGGCGCAGACCGATGAAAACAAAGGCTGTGTGCTTTGGCTTTTGACCGATGTGAACGGCAGGGTCACCGTCAGCGGCGGCGACTTCAAGTTTAGTATTAACGGCCATAGTATTGGCGGGCTCGGTGTTACGAAAACCGCTAAGCTGAACATTTTCAGCGGTACCGTAAACGGAACCGTTACCGTTGCAAAGACGGCGAACCTTATCGCATCGGTTACCAATTTCATGGAAGCGGTCAATGATATCGGCAATATGAGCTCATTTATCAATTGTGTATTTGCACAGTCGCTCAATGCCAAAGGAAGTAATACCAACCTCAACAACTGTACAATAAACGGTGCGCTTAATGTTTCCGGCAACGAGGTTACGCTGACCGCAAGCACGGTATACGGCAAGACCACCGTAAACAACGGCGGTTTGCTCAGATTTATGGGCAACGGCGGTAAATACGGCGAGACCCTTGTAAAATCCGGCGGTGGGCTTGAAGTATACTCAAACAATACAGTCAGCGGTACGATCACGGCACAGTCGGGCAGTGAGGTGAAACTTTCCGGCGGTGTTTATACCGAAATTGCGGCCGAGAGCGGTGCCAAGCTGACAGTTTCGGGCGGCGAATTTACCAATATCACCGTTAACGGTCAGCATCTTATCGACTGCCTTGCGGAGGGTAAGGCTTTTGAGGATATGAACAACGGCTTTATCATTGACGGTCGTGTGGGTATTGCAGGGGATGTTAAGGTCGTAGACCACACACATACCTGCGTTTGGAAAACCTCCACTCACGAAAAGCTCTGCGGCTGCGGCTATGTGGAGGCTGTCGACACCGAAGCGCCGGTCATTTCCGGCATTGATCCGGAGAATAATCACTACGGCTCGCTGGAGTTCACCGTTACCGATGCTAACGACTTCACTGTGTGGATGGACGGTGAGGAGATCACACTTGTAAACGGGAAATATACCATGGAGCCGGACAACGATATCCATTTGATCACAGCGACCGACATTGCGGGCAACACGGTCAGCTTCCGGTTCGGACTCTTTAAGATTTACAATGTCACGCTTCCTACAGGCGCAGGCTATACGCTATTTCCTTCAGACGGGCTCACTGTCAGACACGGCAACAGCTTTAGCTTTATCGTGCAGTTCAACAAAGGCTATTCCAAGACCGAGGACTTTAAGGTGCTTGTGAACGGTAATAAACTTGACGAGTGGGACTCTGATGCAAACAGCGCTTCCT
>USKS01000003.1 GCA_900555345.1 uncultured Eubacteriales bacterium | reverse complement strand
GCTCCAAGGAGCAGGCAACGCTTGAAGCCGACATAATCGTGCGCACCGAGGCAAAGAAGCGCCAGATGGAGCTTGAAGCCGAGGCAGAGGCAGAGCAGACCCGCCGCAAGGCACAGGGTGAAGCGGACGCAATATACGCAAAGATGGCTGCCGAAGCGCGCGGCGCTGAGGAAATTCTGAAAAAGCAGGCCGCAGGTTTTGCGGAGATAGTCAAGAGCGCCGGCGGAGACGCGGAAGCCGCGCTGAAGCTGCTGATTGCGGATAAGCTTGAAGATCTTATGAGGGTTCAGGTAGACGCTATCAAGAACATCAAGATCGACAAGGTCACCGTCTGGGATAACGGTCAGGGTGCGGACGGCAAGAACGCCACCGCGAACTTTCTCTCGGGCATGATGAAATCCGTCCCTCCTCTTGAAGAGGTATTCTCCATGGCAGGTATGCAGCTTCCCGAAATACTCGGCAAGAAAACAGACACCGCCGACACGTCGGCAAAGGCAGACGCCGCAGCGGACGCCGAAGCATAAATACAACAAAATACCCGTGCGGGGCTGCCCTGCACGGGTATTTTTCCCGTAATGCGCAAACGCACCGCTCCCGGTAGACGTCTGACCGCTCTCCGATATGTGTCTGCCGCTGCGCCGCGCGATAGATCAGATGCCGACGGGCGCCGCCGCAGTCGCCCGCGCACGGTATCTGTCCGCCGTTATGAATACACGCCCGCCGCGCGGCAGGATAAGTACGGCAAAAACAAAAGGCTGACTATATGTCAGCCTTTTATTTTGTATGTATTACTCAACCGGCTCGAAATCAGCCTTTTCCACGCCGCAGATGGGGCAGGTGAAGCTGTCGGGTATATCTTCCCACGCCGTGCCCGGCTCAATGCCGTTATCGGGATCGCCCTCTTCTTCGTCATAAACATATCCGCAGACAGTGCATTCGTACTTCATTTTTCTCTCTTTGTCCTTTCGCTATCTTCGTCTCTTAAAATCACAGATGAGATTATAGCACGGAGCGGCGCGGTATGCAACAGTTTTTTCCTATTTTTTGCTCAATGGGCAAAACATTATATCATTTGGCGCAAAGCTTCTTCAAAAGCTGATATATCTTCAGCTTTTTTGCCAATCTGATAAATGAGGCGCGCATCCTTGCTTTAAGGGGCGTGCGGGCGTATTTTTTAATGCTTTCTTCAAACGTTGCAGGCGTACACTCGCACATAAATCCGTCTCTTGCCAAAGGTCTATGCGCGGACGAAAAATATGACGAATTGTTGCCCGATGCCCTGCCGAACTCAGTTGCCGCCCAAACGCAGTCACCGCTTACGGCATCCCACAAGGCGCTGCCTTTTTCGGTCAGCGTATACAAAGCCGAAACTCCCCGCCCGTCAAGCTTTTCCGGCAGAACGCCGTCTGCGGCGCTCCACCAGTCGGACAGAAGTATATCCGTGCCGATATATGCGCCGTCGCCTTTGAAAATGCACTCATAACAGCTTTCTCTCAGACACAGATTTCGGAGAAACGCCCGCAGATACAAATCCTTGTCAAGCGTTGCCGCATGAAACGTTCCGTTGTCGTATCCGGTCTTCATTGAAATACGCTCCCAACCCGCGCTCTTGTCTCTGAAGCTTGCGGACGTCATACGCGCGCCTGCCTTCTCTTCTCTGTCGGCAACGTAGTCAGCCCAGATCTTCGGAGACGGCACACCGTGGCAAATAAAGCTTGCCGTGAAAAATCCTTCTCGCTGCCCTACCGCACGGCTCACTGCGGCAATCTGACAAGGCGTGCCGCTGAACAGCACTTTTTTGCCGTTCTCAAGGTCTTTTTTCACCGATTCGTATATTTCCCGGCTGACAATACTCTGCACGTATTTTGAACCCTGCAAGCGCTTTATATCTTCATTCGTACAGGCACGCACATGACGCACCTCCATATTTTCGCAAACAGCGGCGCCGTACACCGCTCCGCCCTCGGAGATGATCTTTTTCGCAATCAGCACAAATATGCCCCCGGAGGACGATGTCTCTCTCTCGTCGCGGCATTTGTTATATGCGACATACGCCGTCGGACGTTCTGCCGCCTTTTTGCGAAAGCCTATAACGGGGCAGGCATCCGTGCAGCGGTCGCACCCGAGGCAGGAGTCGCTGACCTGAGGAAACAGAAATCCGTCTTTGTCAGGCGTCATGGTTATGCAACTTATGGGACACGCCGCAGCGCAGGCGCCGCAGCCGGTACATCTTTTATCAAGCGTTTCTATCTGCATTTATTTTGCCCCCTGTAATTTTACGAAGAACGCCCCTGAATATTCCCTTTTCATAAGCATTGAAGCTTACAAGCCACATGGACAGCACATATATTGCGGAATACAGCGCCACACCGACAATAAACTTCCACACGGCGTTAATAGGTACAAACACTCTGAAAAGCACACCCACGGTGATGGGAGCAACCGCCCCCGGCAGGATACGCAGAATATTTTTCCAGTATCCGGCTATATCTATGCCGCACCATTTTGCGTAATATATATTCATGGCAACTCCGTTTGCAATCACAAGCGCCAGTGCCGTACCCGCCGCGCTGCCGACGCTGCCGAAGCGCATGGCAAGCGGAATGCTTATCGCCACGTTAAATAATGCCATTACAAGCGTTATACACGCGCGGGGCCTGAAAAGGTTTTTAGCCTGCACTATGCTTGTGGCGACCGTCTGCGTTATTGGAATGAGCGCTCCGCATATGAGAAGAGCGGCGACGTAATACGAGCGTGCGCATATCTCACCCGCGTGCCAGACTACAAATTCTTTGCCGAAAAGCACAAAGCCGCTTGCTATAAAGAACACCGTGAAAAACTGCAGACGGCTGACTTTTATAAACTCGTCGCTGAGTTTTCTGTCACCCTCGCCGCGCGCGACCATTGCCGAAATTTTCGGCAGCATTACGGAAGCAAGGGCGGACGAAACCAACAGCACCATCTGATTGTAGTTGGACGCCATGGAATATACCGTTACTTCCCTCGTTCCGCTGACAACGCCCAGTATCGCCTGATCGACATACCAGTTGATCTTATCGACCACTTCCGTCATGAATATAAAAACGGAAAATGAGAATATCGTAAGAAATATTTTCTTGTCAAAGCCCGAAAAACGCACTCTGACTCCGAGCTTTTTGTGGCAGTATATGTAATTTGACAACAGGCAGCCCACGTTTACCGCCGCAAGCACAGACACCATGGCAACGGAATCGGCGCCGAGGAGAAGCAGAGGCAGCATTATAAGGGGATTCAGCAGCACGCGCAGTATGGTCACAAGCTTTGAAAACACAAAACGCTCGTGCGAAATTATTATATTGCCGTATATGGTAAATGCAAATGTCATGCCCACGTTGGCTGACAGAATAAGCATGAGTATCTTGCTCTTCGCTATTTCCGCGGCTGTAAGAGAGGCGGCAAAGATCCTGCCCGCGTTCAGCGCGATAACGACTCCCGCGCAGGCTGCCACCGCTCCGATGCCAAGAAATATTACGGAGAACATTCCCAATAGGCGCTTTTCTTCCTCGTATCTGCCTGCAGCGCGGTATTTTGTGCTGTATACGACTATGCCGTTGCCGAAACCGAGATCCATTACCGTCAGATAGTTTATGACAGAGGCGGCAAGCTGGTACAGTCCGTACTCGGATGAGCCGAGAGTGCGCAGCACAAAAGGCTGGTACACGAGAATGACCAGCATATTGACGATTATATAGACATACGAAAGCACCGCACCGCTGCGGCGCTGATTAAGCACGGTCGTCCTCCCCGAGAAGACGAACTATCTCATCGCCTGCCGCGTCGGCACGCTTTATATATTCCGGCATTATGCTTTCCAGATGCGCGCGGATGCTCTCTTCGTTTTTGCAAAGGTTTTTGAACGCCGAAATAAGGCTGTCCTCCTCGCATAGGCTGTCTACGGGAATAACATAGCCGTCCCACGTGCCGAACAGGTCCTTTGCTATTCCCTTTGCCTTTACGGAATATCCCACGACAAGGGTGGGGATGCAATTTGAATATGCCGCGATCGATGCATGAGTTCTCGCCGCCACAAAGAAGCGGCATTTTGAGATACATCCCTTTATATCAATCGCGTTGCCGCGGTCAAACAGCTTCATTCTGTCGCCGCAGTCAGGGAAAAATTTCATTATATCGCGCGCGGCGTCGCTGTCGTTGGACGTGCGGTTTATTACATGGGATATAAGAGCAATATTGAAATCGGTATTTTCAAGTATGTATTTCACAAGAGCGACGTAGCATTTGAGCGTTATGTCGTCTCCCGTTTCGTAGCTGCGGATAAGGGGGCTCAGGTTTATTCCCACTATGTCGCGGTCGTTGTCAAACATAGGTTCCTTCACTTCACCCGTCGGCAGGGTGAACGCCGGATCGGGATACAGCTTTACGTTATCAAGCCCGTGGGCTTTAAGTGCCTCGTATGTAAGGCTCTCGCGGGCGGTTATAAGCGAAAAGCGGCGGAGTCCCTCAAGCTTATACTCCTGCTTTTTGCCCTCAAGAAGCTCGGGATTTATGGAGCATCCCCAAAGCACGGAATTTTTGCAGATGCGGCGCAGACGGTTGTCGATGGTAGTAAGTCCGAGGCTGCGTCCGTAGGAGTAGTTATCACCGCCGACGGAAATTATGAGATCCGCCTCTTTTGCGGCGTTGACGGTGTCCTTAAACAGATACGAAAACGCGGGGATGCGGTGAAAAAACTGGCTGAAGCCGCCGATTATCTTTGTGCGCATGGCATAGTTTCCCCTGCGGCTCAGTCTGTCGGCATACACAAAATTATATCTTCCGCCGTCGGGTCCGATGAACTCCATGTCGTCGCCGGGTCTGAAGGAGGAGACAGTATAGCGCGAGTCGGGATAGCGGCGGGATATTATGCCCGAAACCGTTCTTATTATCGCTTCGCAGCCGTGGTTCTGGCTGCTGCCGTGGTTATACATGAGAACTTTTTTCATATCTGAGTCGTGCCTTTCAAACTTCTGATTTGTGCCGCATCCGCTGCGGCAGAAATGTATATTGTCACGCTTTGATTTGTTCCGTCTGTGCAGAATCGGCATCCTGCACAGCTGTGCCGTCGGCCGGAGCCGCGGGCGGCTCTGCTCCCGCGACCGGTTCTGACGCACGCCCGAAAAGGAATATCGTCATACACGGTATAACGAAAAACCGCGCGTTGAGTATATCCGGTATAAAGTTTGAGCCGATGAGCGTATAAAGCACTATCCAGAACTCGGCGGAAAACTTCTTTACGTACGACTCGCGCAAAATCAGCACCATTATCGCCACCATCGGCACGGCAAACGGATAGCCGCCCATTACGAGCCAGCGAAGCACAGTATTGTGCGGAACTATGCCGCCCACAACGTCAACAAGGTAATTGTTGTCGTATCCTATACCCAGCGGATTTTTCAGCAGCACCTCAAGGCTGTTCCGATAATACTCCACACGTCCGTTTTCGTCAAAAACGAGGCGTATATCATCCACCGGACGCGCCGCGAGAAGATATGTTATCATTACCGCTATAATGCCGCAGATTATTAAGAGCATCAGCGCCTTTTTCATTGCTCCCTTATAATGGAGCAAAACATACAGTACAAGCACTATCATCAAAGTGACCACACTTGTACGTCTTGTGGTAAACGCAAGACCCACAACGGTCACCATGATCATCGCGCCGTACAAAACCCAGTTTTTCTTGTTCAGCCTGTCCAGCATATAGAACACGCCGCAGCCGAGCATAAGGGTAGAGCAGCTGGTGTCCTCCATCAACAGCTTTGCGCTGCGCATGCTCGATCCGTTATACTGACCGACGGCAAATTTAAAAATAAACTGTCCTGTCGCCGTGTAGTATACGTACTGGAATATGAGCAGTGCCGATGAAACGACAACGGCAAACATAAATGCGTTTTCTATGTGACGCTTGCACTCATGCGGAACAGTTGAAGAAAACAGCACCGCAATGAATGTGAGCACAAGGAAAAATCCGATCATTATATATTCCTTAAGTCCCTCCGACTTGGAATGTGAAGTGGCAAGAGGGTACGTGAATATAAGAAAAATTGCCGCAAAGGACGCAAGCAGTACACTGCCCACCTTTGTTTTCATCATGCTGCGGATGTTGAAAAGCGCGTATCCGGCTATCAGCACGCCCGTTAAATAGAACCACGGCAACTGCAGGCTCGTCGAAGGATCGCCGAAAATGTTTATCCACGATATCTGCCATGTGTGGCACAGCATCATGATGCACGCGGCAAGAAAGTTTTTCGCCTTTCGCATACAAAAAACGAAAAGTGCGCAAAAAAGCACGAGTCCCGCAGCAAAAAATACTACTTTATTTATACGGTGCTCATAGTTCACAAGATTGAGTAAGAGCAGCAAAAATGAAAGTATATACTCCACTGTTCAGCCCGTGCCTTTCGGTTGCTTTTCTAATATTTTATCACATTGCGAAATAGCTGTCAATCCCCGCGCGCGTGCGGCACGGTTCGGCAAAAAATACGAGAAGCCGTCAAACCTTCGGCAGCGCCGAATACCATGACGTAATGCTTTCCATATAACTTTTCATATCGGCAAAGCGTGCTGCCGCCATGGGTGCATATGACGATTTCGCGGCGTAGTAGGCGCTGTCCGAAAGCAGGCGGACGATCTCCGCGCACATCTCTTTTCTTGACCGGCACAGTCTGCCGCACCTGTCGTTTACGATCTCCGTAAGTCCGCCCACGGGATATGCCAAGAACGGATGCCCCAGCAACAGCTGCTCCGCCGCCGCAAGGCCGAAGCCCTCAACGACAGAGGTGAGGACGCCGAGCTTTGAAGCCATCATATACTTATACGGATTATCCACAAAACCCTTGAGTGTGATATTTGCGCCAAGGTTCAGTTCCCCGATGAGAGCCGAAGTCGCCTTTCTGAGGCTGCCGTCTCCCAGCATAACAGCGGACACATTAGGAAGAGCCTTCTTAACATCAGCCACGACCCTGACAAACTCAAGCGGGCCTTTTTCCTCCTCAAGCCTCCCCGTAAAGCAAATATCATAGCTTTCGCCGCACGGCTCCAACGCGAGGTCCCGTATTTCGGCGGCGTCAATGCAGTTATTGAGGACAGCCGCCTTTTTTTTGAGGATGTTTTTGAAAATGTAGCTGTCAACTATGCTGTTTGAAACGCATATGACCTTTGAGGCTCTGAGGCAGACATACGCAAGAGCTATGCTGTTGGGGCAAAGCTTTGAAAGCCACGGACAGTTGCAGTGCAGATGCGCCACAAACGGAATGCCCGCACGCGCGCAGTTAAAGCTCATATGAGGATCATGTGCGTGAATGGCGTCCGGAGAATACTCTCTGCACACCCGCTTTATATCGTTTATATCGGAGGTGTTGCACTCTATCGTTTTTATACCCATAGCACTGACTTTTTCAAGTCCGCTGCCGGCAGGCGCCGCATAGTACCCCTCCCACCCCGAGGGGAGATTTTTTATAATATGAGCGGCGACGCTTTCCGCACCGGAGTATATATCGGTTATAAGAAAATGTATTACTGTTTTCATGCCCTGTCAAGCTCCGCTGCACATGCCGCATAGTAGTTTTCAAGCTCCGCTGCGCTGTTTCTGATATTAAAGCATCCGTTTGCCATCTGAGCGGCGGTTTTCGCGCGGTCGTTTTCGCCGAGTGCCGACTTTATGTGCTCTGCCCAGGCAGAAGCGTCATTCTCGCCGTTTATGGAAAGCATTTCGCATCTGTCGGTTATGAGAGCCTCTTTCGTAACGTGTTCTGACATGAGCACAGGCAGTCCCGCGGCGCAGGCTTCGACCGCTACGACCGGCAGTCCCTCATATAGCGACGGAAGTACAAAAATGTCGAATGCGCTGTAAAACTTCTGAACATCGGCGTTGCGGTATCCTGCGAAAATTACTCTGTCCGCCACGCCGCACTTGTTCGCATACTCTTTGATCTCATCCATCAGTTCTCCCCCGCCGACGCAAAGGAGGTATGCGTTTTTGTCGATTTTATGATACTCACTGAAAATGTCTATAAGGAATTTATGGTTTTTCTGTGTATTGAACCTTCCTATATGACCTATCACAGTGTTGTTTTCTATATTGAATTCGCGCCGTATTTCATTCCGGAATCCCTGATCGTAACTGAATTTTTCCGTATCGACGCCGTTCGGAAAAACCTTAATTTTCCCGCTGTCGACAGCTTTGTCACCGTACATCCAGCGCGCTGCGTATTCCGAGCAGGCGCATGGGTGCGTTGTGAGCATTCTGTTGAACGGGCGCAGGACTTTTTTAATTATATCACGCTTTTTCTCCACACCCGATGATGTGGAATGGTTATGTAGTATACGTATTTTCACGCCGCAGCATTTAGCCGCCCAAAGCGAAAACAGCGACAGCGTGTTTAGGTTTGTGTGAACTATGCGGTATCCGCCGTCGCGTATAAGCTTTTTCATAGCCTTTATGTATTTATGCGGTGACGATACAGAGGGCACCTTATATGCACCGGCGCCCATAGCGGTAAGCTCTGCGGGCACATCAAACTCCGAGCCCTCCTCATATACAAAATCGTATTGCCAGCGGCTTTTGTCAAGCACGCGGTAATATGAGTACATCATGCTTTCGACTCCGCCGGCACGCAGCTTGCCGAGCACGCAAAGTATACGTTCTGCCATAAAAATCTCCGTTCTCAAATGCACCCCGCTCCATATGGAGCGGGGTGCACCGTTTCTCAATTATTTGACTTTTGCATCCGTACTATCAGTTGAGAGCACCGAAAGTAACGTTAACTGTATAGGTCTCAACTACGCCGGTAGCTGTATCTCTTGCAGTGAACTGCTTGGTTACAGCGCCTGTGCCGTCGTTGTAGATCTTGAACCAGTGGATGCCGCCTTTACCTCCCATTACTACATCAACATCATCCGGCCATACAAGAGTAGTGGTGGTGTTGTTGAATATAAATCTGAAGGAAGCATATGTGTAATCAGCACTTACGGTAAGGTTGATTACGTCGCCGTTCATCTCACATCTGTCTACCATGTAACCGCCCAGACAGTCTGCAATGTTGGTGTTATCGAATACGTAGTATACAGTGTATGTCTTTGCTACGCCGTTGGGAGTAGTAATGGTGATGGTGTACTCGTGGGTATCTGCGGTCGAGAGTGCCTTAAAGTATACCTTATTACCTGCCTTAACAAGCGTCAGACCCTCGCTGTAGGTATAGGTGTTAGCTGCGGGAATCTGGAGCATGAGGGTTGCGTTGTTCATGTTCGGCTTAGCGTATACATAGAACGTATCTGCTGCGGTCGTATCGTCAACTCTGTCAACGGTATAGCCGCCTGCTACTGCGGTGTAATACTTGTAGGAAGAAGGAGAGGAGGTAACCTCAACGGTGTATTCCTGAGTATTGCCGGCTGTATCGGTGCAGATGATCTTGCCGCCTTCGCAAGGCAGATCGAGGTCGATGTATGCCCAAGTGCCGCGAACGAGAGCTGCGGTGCAGCCTTCGGTCGTGAAGGTAACGCCCTTGGTGTATCCAATTGCAAATCTTGCTGTATTGATTGCAGTGCCGCTGGTGACGATTCTGATTACAGTACCGTCAAGAGTTGCGGACTTGACATAGTTGTTAGCGGAAACCTTGGTGATGAATCCGAGAGCGGGAATCTCGCGGGAATCAAGGATCTCTCCGCAAACTGCACAGCGAAGCACCTCGAGACCGGGAGCACCAGCGGTAGGCTCTTTTTCAACGGTCCACTCGCCGGGAGTATGATCTGCAAGCTCCAGAGGCTCATCATAGCTTCTGCCGCAATTCTTACAGGTGTAAGTAATGTGACCTGCAACTACACAGGTGGACTCAACTCTCTCGCTCACCTCATACTCGTGAGGATCACAGGGAACTACATTGAACCAGCCCTCTTCCTCGGAAGCTACGGACTTGTAGTCTACGGGAACAAAGTCAGTGCCCTTACCTTCTGCAAGGCAGTTGTTGGGGTCAAAGTCTCTGAACGTACCGCCGGTTACTTCGATGTTGGCTTTTCCTTCTTTGTATGCCTTGTCGATGCAGTTGACCAGGAAGTTCTTATTCTCGTCGTCGGTATAGAATCTGCCGCCGCGGATATATGCCGTACCGGACTCAACATTTACAACACTGGGATTACCGCTGAATGTACCGTTCTCAATATAGAGTTTGGAATTAACAAGGTTGAATACATAGCCGCCTGTAGTAGCATATGCAGTAATTGTGCCGTCACCGGTAACGGTAAGTTCGGCATTATTAAGGTACAGCGCGCACCAGTTATTGTTGCCCTCGCCGAAGTCGGTGGTAATAGTGTGACCGTTAAGGTCAAGAGTTACCTTCTTGCTGCGTACATGTACGCCGTAGATGGCGAAGCTTTCGTCAACGCCGTAGCTGAAGTTCTTGGTGATAACTACAGTGTCGCCGTCAACTGCTGCATCGAATGCGGTCTTAAGGTCGGTGTAATAGTTATCGCCTATTCTTGCTACGAAGTTATTGGTGATTGCAACTTCGCCGTTTACAACGGTGTAAGCGATCTCATCGCCGTCAACATTTACGGTGCTGTCCTGAAGGAGAGTACCGGCAACCTCGTATGTGCCCTCAGCAGTGCTTGCTGCGGTGAAGTTGAGGGTAAATGCAACGCCGTCATCGGTTATGTTGGCAACCGTGTCAGCCTCTACATATACTGTAACAACGCCGTCATGTACGGAAGCACTGAACTCGTCAGCAGTGAAGATACCGCTGGTTACGTTTACGAACGTAAGAACTTCGGCATCATATCTGTATTCCATTCTGATGGAGTATGTGCCGGGGTTGGAAGAAACAGTTACGGGAACTGCGACTGCGCCGCCTGCATTGGCAGTAACCTTACCGATAGTAAGTCCTGCAAGACGTGCGATAGGCTCGGTCTTGAAGGTCTCGCCGCAGTTGGTGCAGATGTAGGACAGAACGCCCTCTTCCTCAACTGTAGGAGCCTTGGTTACTTCGGTCTTGTATTCAGAGTGCGTGCAGGGGATAACCTTTACGGCACCGTTGAATATCTTAATGGAGAGGTCCTCGCCCTTGTTATTAATAGCATTAAGCACTGTAATACCGACAGCAGACTCGCCGGTCGCGGCGCCTGCCTTGAATACGAGGGTAAAGAGTGTGCCGTCTGCTTCAATGTTAGCAAGATCGTCAGCGTCCTTGAAGATAGTGATGACACCGTCTTTTACGCTGTAGTTCACGCCCTCTTCGAGCGAGAGCAGTCCGGACTTGATGGACTCAAGAGTTATGAGATCCGCATTATATGCAACCTCAAGACGGAGTGCCCAAACGCCCTCGTTTGCAGCGATTGCAACGGGAACTTCAACAGTCTTGTTGATTTCAACTTCACGGCTCTCGGCAGTGATCTTCTGGTTAGCCGCGATGGTTACGGTACCGTTTGCGGTAACGATGTCAAGATCCTTGCCTGCATAGTTGACTGCGTCCTCAACCTCAACTGTAATATCGGTTGTTCCTACTATGCTTTCATCGGAGTTAACAGTAAACTTCAGGTTTGCAAGAACGCCATTTACGGAAGTATCGGCCTCGTCTGCTGTCTCGAAATACAGAGTGAGGTTGCCGTCCTCTACTTTAGTGAAGAGCACGTTTGTAGCGTCTGCAAATACTTCGCCGTTAACTGCCTCTACGAAGGTAAGCTTTGTTGCGTCGTATTTAACTGTAAGTCTTGTAATGAACATACCCGGGTTGTCTGCAACAGTTACGGGAACTACTATATCGTTGCCGGGCTTTGTAGACGCATCGCCTACGGTAATAGTTGTCTTTACAAGTTTCGGGATAGAACCGGTCTCGAGAACCTTGTCACATCTTGTGCAGCGGATCTCGTATGTACCCTCTGCTTCGTATGTAGGCTCGACGGTAACTTTCTTTTCGCCGGCTACATGTCCGAGAGCAGCGGTCTCATCGCCGGTGTAACTGTGGTTACATACGGAGCAGGTGTATGTGGTGTAGCCGCCCTTTTCACAGGTAGGCTCTGTAACAACTGCTTCGTATGTATGGTCAATCTTGGGGATCTCAACGGTATCAATAATCTCGCCGCAAAGCTTGCAGACGATATTCTTTGTACCGACGGATGTGCAGGTTGCGGGAGTTACGATTTGCTCTTCGGTCTCGGAGTGGTCACAAGCGGACTTGCTCAGGACCTTAATGGAACCGTTGCCGAGGTTGTGTGTCATGGAAACGATATTTTCATTCTCGGTACCGCCGACAAATCCGACAACGCCGTCTCTGACTCTGGTGTAAACCTTAATATCATACTTTGTACCGGGTCTTGCGTTCTCGGGAAGCACAAATCTGAGCGTGTAGAACAAAGCGTCGGTTTCTCTCATACTGCCTTCGACAGTTGGCTCGGTAGGCTCTGTCAAAAAGTATTCGCACTTTGCATCCAGGGTTCTCCAGTCGATGTTATTCTGCTCAAACACGCCCTGGCACTGTTCATTGAAATTATCAAGATGATCCTGAATAGCATAGTCGGTGTGTGCATCGTCACTAATACGCTTAATGGGGTTTACGGACTGCGCCTTTGTGTTGAAAATGAGAGAATCAAGATGAAGTTCTTTCGGGAAAACAATGGTGAGTGCCGTTGACAAGAAGCCATACTCATTAGTATTTTTGTAGACTCTTACGGGAACGTCAACGGTAGTAGTGCCCGCATAAACGTTCATATCGCCGGCCGCAAGTGTGAAATTGTCATACGTCTTTTCGGTCTCGAAAGAAGCCCAGGGGTCTTTCTCTATTGCGCAGGTGCCGGGAGCGCTGAACTCCAGATTATCGCCGCCCACGTTTGAAGCAGACGCAACGAAGTAGCCGACAGTGACTGCTTTGTCGGGGATCTCATCATAAGTCCCGGCAGATGTTACGACAAACTTCAGAATCTCGCCGAGCTCGGCAGTATTCAGCGGTTCGCCGTTTGCATCAGTATAATTAACGTCGATCTGCCTTGCGTAGATCGTAGCGCCGGTCGCAAGGCCTGCAGCGGTGAAAAGCTTCTTCACAGCTGCAACAGTTGATTTTCTTGCACCGTTTACAGTTATGAAATCGTCACCGAACACGGAACTTGCGGTATCGGGTTCAATGGAGCTTACATAGGTGGTATCGTAATACACCACAAATGTAAGATCGGAAAATCCGGGGTTGTTTGTAACTGAAACAGTCATAGTTGACTCGCCGTTTCCGTCGTCATTCTTTGTAAAGTATGTGTTTTCGGCGGAAATGTCAAGCGTGTCAGCTGCCATGATTGCGAACGCAGGACACATTGCGGTCACAAGCATAGTGACAATTACAATTACAGAAAGTAATTTTTTCATGAGCTTACCTCCTAAAATATTGGTACTTACATTATACTTTTCTGCCCCCGCATTGTCAATAGTTTATAAAAAAATAAATAAAAATTTACCCTAATTTTTCAAATTGCACAGTGCGTGTACAATATGTTCACATTTTTGATATTAAAATGCAGTATTTTGCGTTTTTCGGCACGGTTTTTATGTCGAATCATATGACGAAAAGCATTTATCTATCGGGCACGCAAAAAATCGTGTTTGGTTATTATATATATAAAAATGTAATTTTTTGTCGAATCCGTCGCCGGTTTCGGGCTTCGGCAAGTGCAAAACAGGCAGCTGCGCAGGGTTCCTTTGTCACATTTCCCTAAAACCCTTATGCAGCCGCCTATAATCGGATGTGTTATGTATTCCGTCTTCAGAAAGTTATCTTTCTTGCCTCTAGATAATAGCGTTTGCTGCGCGCCTCACCCATGGAAAATGTCTTTCTGGGCAGAACGCCGTGGCGCGTCACATAGTCAAACAGCTCGCTTTTTTCTATACCGCCGCACAGAAATCCCACCGCGTCGGGACGGCGGCTGAGAGTGCGCAGAGTATCCTCGCCGTGGATATAGTCACAGTCGAAAGTAAGACCGCAGGTGTCGAGAAACTGCTGCAGGCAGCCGATCGCAAGCGGGTGAAGATCGGGAAGGGACACTTCCCTTTCTCCGTCAGCCGTCACAGCGACGGCAGTTTTTTTGCTGCCGTGTTTTTCGGCGCTCTCGCGCAGCGCCGATATAAGCTTCTCGGTATCGCAGTTTGTGATAAGCCTGTATATAGGTTCAAAGGCGATAGCGCCGTCGCCGAGGTCAACAAGTTCAACAAGCGCGCGGCGCGCGGGATGATCGGGCGCCGCCCCGTCCGCCTTCAGCTGTTCCCAGTATGCTTTTGCGCTTGCGAGCGAGTGGTTGCCGTCGCCCATTGCGTACACGACGGAGCCGCTTTTTTCCGCCTCATAGTCCGCAATATTGCAAAGGAGCGCTCTGAGTATCTCACCGTCAACAAGGTATGCGGTTATATGTCCGCCGCCGAGCATGAGATCGAAATCGTAAAGGCGGCGAAGACTCTCTCTGCGATCGCAAAGGTACTGTATAAGCATACCTTTTCTGTCGTCGGCAAATACCATGACGTGCGGAAGCTCTATCGGAGCGCCTCGGCGTATCTCCACGCGAGGCGGGATCCTCTCCACGACGGTTTTCTCCGTTGCTCTGACAGGGGATGCCGAGGATGGCGTATAGTCATATTCTTCAAGATCGATACTGCCTACAATTCCGCGGCGAACTCCGCCGTCCGGCAGAACTCTCTCCACATACACCATGCTGCTTTTATAGCAATGCAGCTTTTGCAAAGCAAGGGGCATTTTTTCGGCAATGCGCCATTTAGCCGCCGCCTCTTTATTGGTACCGAGGTATGCCTCGGGCAGTATCATATCAAGCGTTGAGAGTGCGCCGCTCAGCTTCTCCGCTTTTTCCCAGTACTCCGGCTCGCTTGTAAATTGGTCACACGCTATAACCGAATACGCGCTCCATTCTGCGGGGTCGTCAAAGGGGGGCAGGAGTATGTCGGCTGCGCCGAAAATGGTTTCTCCCATATATATCTCCTCTGAAATTACTGCTTCTTGAAAGAAGCGAACTCTTCTTCAACCTGCTCTCGTGTCATGGAGAGGTATTTGATATAGTTCTGAGATGACATTTTAGGGTTCAGGATAAGTATATTATCCTGCTGCTTTATATCCGTAATGTCTCCCGCGGACATAATGTCATTTGCTTGGCTGCTCAGATACTGCGAGGCATCGTCGGCGCTCGCAAAAGTATATACAAGATAAATCTTACTTACATATGTGCCGTTGAACACGAGCACCTCGCAGCCGTACTCTGTCTGGTATACGAGGCGGTTCTCGTCGGTGGTCAGAAGAAGATTGCCGTCGGCGTCCGTATCGGGCGCGGTTTCCGCCTGAGTTTCGGAATGGGTGCATTTTCTGACGTTTCCGGAGTTTACGTCGACCCATGCGGTCTCGGCGGCAACATCGGAAGAAGCGCAGCCCATAAGCAGCGCCGCCGCAAATACCGACACAAGAATAAGCGAAATGATCTTTGTTTTCATAGGTTTCTCCTTTGCCGCGCCGCAGCGCGGTATTTTAATTATTTTCTGTATTTTTCCGCCTCGGTCTGAGCAAGGGTGTCGCAGCGCTCGTTGTACGGGTGACCCGCGTGCCCCTTTACCCACTCAAAGCTCACATCGTGTGTTTCGCAAAGACCGAGAAGCTCGTCCCACAGCTCGGGGTTGAGCGCGGGAGATTTGTCCGCCTTTTTCCAGCCGCGCTTTTTCCATGACGCCGCCCAGCCCTTTCCGATGCCGTCGGCTACGTACCGCGAATCGGTGGTAATGCGGACGCTGCACGGCTCTTTCAGCATTTTAAGAGCGTTTATGACCGCTTTAAGCTCCATGCGGTTGTTGGTGGTATCCGCCTCTCCGCCGCATATCTCTCTTTCGGCGCTGCCGTACACGAGAATTGCCGCCCAGCCGCCGGGACCGGGATTTATTTTGCAGGAGCCGTCCGTGTATATATCCACATTTTTCAAAATGCATTTCCTCCGCCGTGGGTGGTACTAACTTATATTTTACCACGCAAATATATCTTTTGCAACCGTTTTCGGGCAAAATGCACACTGCCATCACAGCGGCGCCCGTCCGCGGGGCGCGCCGCGATATAAAGGTAATACAGGCGTTTTCCGATGTTCACAATAAAGTTTCATTCTAAAGGTAAAAAACGTGCGGCATGGTTGAAATTGCAAATATTTTATAGTATGATTATTTTAAAAAAAGCACTTATAACTTATAAACACTCAACGGTGAACGGATATCTGCGGCAATGCCGCATAGCAGAGGATGTGGCGCTGATCTCGATGGTACCGTACACATCCGAAATAATAAAACATTTTGAAAGGACGGGAACTATGAAAAGAATATTGGCATTTTTACTTGTATCGGTTTTGATCTTCGGCATCTGCGGCTGCGCAAAAAGCGATAAAGAAGAAGCTGCCGCAAACGATCTTTTTACCGATGAGTTTTTCAGTGATGTGGTCCGTATACGCTGCGTCGCCGGCATTGCAGAAGGCAGCGAGCAGATGGCACCTGTCATACGTTATCTCAAAAGTCTGAAACTGAAAGAGACCAATGAGCATCTGCGTACCACGAACGAAAAAGGCGAACTGCTTTACGGTTTGGGATGTATTACATTTGACAAAGCCGACGGTACGGATGTAAGCTTTTTATATAATAACGGAAAGTTTACGCTCACGGGAGATTCGCCCAAAAGCTATGTGATTCAAGATGTAAATTTCGACGAATTCAACCTCGGTCTTGATCTTCATAACGCTTTTGAAGAGGGGAACGGCACCGATACTGAAAAATAAGAACAATTAATGAAATACGCAGCGGACATGACCTTTCGGTCGTGCCCGCTGCTTCTTTTTTGAGGTTCTGCAGCCGCAAAGTCTCACCGTGTAGGTTGGGTTTTGCGATTCTGCGGTCGCAAAGTCTCACCGTGTAGGTTAGGTTTTGCAGCTCCGGGGTCGCAAAGGCCCGCTGTGTGGGGCGGGGTTTATAATTTTACAGTGCACCGATCCCGCACACACCGCTTAAAATAATAATAATTTGTTAAGCTTATTAAAAAAGCTGCGATAAATTTAATATCGGGCAATATGCCGCCGAAAAAGCGGCAAAATCGCCTTACGATTCCCTGCTTTTTAACCGGCGCAATAAAAGCGCGCGCAATGTGTGCACCGACGCTGCCGCCGCAAGTGCCGCCGCCGCATACAAAAGCATAAAATGCAGATACTTTATGTCTCTGAAAGACAAAAGATAGTAATATCCCGGCAGGCAAAGGCTCAGCGGGCGTACGGCTGTAAAGTTCAGAAACACGGGGCAAAGTACGAGAGACGATGCCGAAAGCACCGGAAGCGCCGCCGCGAGCAGCTTATTGTTCGGCAAAAGCTCCCTTACAAATATGCAGAACGCCGCACTCGCAAAAGCGAACGCCGCACCGCAGGACACTTCCCTTGCAAAGCCAGACGAAAGCCCGAAAACCGCAAGGGACAGGCACATTATGACCGTTGTATCGATGGCGGCGCCGAAAATGTATGCCGCCGGAACAAACGCTCTGCGCCTTTTGGCCAGCCATGCAAAGCGCCCCGCGCTCATATCGTCGCCGAGGTACATTGCAGAGGCGAGTCCCGCAGCGACAACGCACGCGGCAAGTATGCCGCGAACGGGAGATACAAGATAGCTTTCCCGCGCTGCCTCTGAAGATGCTGCCGCGCTGCCCGCGTCATCACCCTCCCGCGCGCCCGCACCGCTTTCGCCCTGCGCGCCGTCCGCGGCTTCTCCGCTCTGCCCGTCCGCGCTGTCGTCGCCCCGCGCGCCGTCGGTTGTCCGTTCATCGCCGCCCGCCGACAGGCGCTCCCCGTCAGGGTACACGACCTCAAACATATCGGCGTCCACATCGCTTCCAGCGTAATACTCTCTCAGCTGTTTTTCGCCCAGAGCGTTTGTGTCGGCACCGAGCTCCTCAAGGCACAGAAGATACAGCGAGTACGAAGCATAGGGATACAGCGCCGAGCACAGCTTTTCCCGCGTGAGGGCAAGGGCTGCGCTCTCCTCTCTTTCTATAACGGTAACGGCGGCGCTGCTCGGAACTCTGTTTCTCACGTATCTGTCCACCGCCGCCCTCATATCAGCGTGGAATATCCACGCAGCGTCGGCTCTGCCGCCGTACACAAGCTCTTTAGCCTTGTCCGGCTGCCCGCAGCGCACAAAGCGCAGCATCTGCGACCCTTTTTCAAGGCTTTCTATAATATCATTCGCCGTCGCGTCGTCGGGATCCTCGCAGGCAAGAGCTATCGTCAGCACACCGGAATCAAGCTGCGCCATATGGGACGCCGCCCCCGCAAGCAGCGGGATAAGGCAAAGGAACGCAATAAATCCGGGCTTTTTCAAAAGCCGTTTGTTAATGAGAAGCATACGGCGAAGCGCTGCCGCAGCCTCTTTGAATACTCTTTTCATACCCTTCACCGCCCCCGTCTCCAAAGCGTTCCGCCGAGGCGTATTCTGCGGCGGCGCAGCAAAACGGATACGCAAAGCGCCGAAAGTCCCCATATCAGAATAACAAACACGGGGCGCATCACTCCCGCAGTGCCGTGCAAAAGAAACTCTCTTGCAGCTCCCGTGGGGATATAATGAGAAAGGCTTTGCATCGCGTCCGGAAAAAAGCTTATGGGATATATGAGCCCGCCGAAATACGCACCTGCGGCAGCGCAGAAAAACTGAGCCGCAACTCCGCCGGAGATGCCGTCGGAGACTTCATATATAAGAAACTGGCAAAACGCAAAAGAGGCAATGCACAAGGGAAGGCGCGCCGCAAAGCTGAAAATTTCCGCCGCTTCGATGCCGAGGCTTATGCCGAGCTTTTGCGGCACGGCGGTAAATGCCGCAGCTGCCGCACCGAATGTCACTGCGGACACCGCAGCGATAAGCAGCGTATATGCAAGCGCCTCCGGCAAAACCATGGGCGCTGCACCGTGCCATTTTGACATGAGAAACGCGCTTATATCCGTTTTGTCCTTCGCAAAAAGCGGCGAAGCCGCCATTGAAACAAGGCACACGGAAAACAGCGCAAGAGCGCATATCATATACTTCGGAAGGGATACCGACACGGCGCTGTCCGCCGTCTCAACGGCGCATATTTTTCCTCGGCTGAGTATGTAGTCGGCGTACTCGACAAAGGCTTTGTCGTATACCTCTCCCAAACTTCTCTCAGGCTCGGTGTCACGCAGGACGTCCGCCGCGCCGTATACCCCCAGCTGAGATTCGCGCAGCATTACAGTCACCGCGTCGAGAATTTCCTCACGCAGCATAGCGGCGATCCCGCTCTCGGACGGGGACGTTACGTATTTTACGGTCATGATCTCGCCGTGCGACACGGCGTCAACGAATCCGTCCGGTATCACGACATACGCGCTCAGCCTGCCAGCGTCGAGCTCCGACGCGGCGTCCTTTTCGTCAAGCTGCGCGAACTCCACATAATATCGCGAGGAGTCAAGCTTTGAAACCGCGTTTATGCCGAAGCCGAGGTATGTATCCCCCGCGTCCCCGGATATTCCGATGCGCAGCCGCTTTTTACCGTCCTCCGCGGTATTTCTGCCCGACAGCACTCCGACAGATGCCGCCGCCAGCGCGCAAAGCACCAGATTGACGCACAGAACGGCGGGAAGTATTTTTGCCGCGCGTCTCAGCTGCATCAAAAAGTACATACCGTATCTTTTCAAATCAAAGATCCTCCGCAAGCTCGGTAAGACTTTCCGGCGTTCTGCTGTACGGTGCGGCAGCTCCGTCCTTCAGCAGATACACCCTGTCGCACCGACCGATCTCGGCAATGCTGTGGGTCGCGGCTATAAGTATGCAGCCACGTTTTTTCAGACTGTCGAAATACGCGTATATACTGCTGCGGCATTCGGCGTCGAGAGACGCCGTCGGCTCGTCCAGAAGCAGCACCTTCGGGTCTCCCGCGACCGCGCAGGCAATGGTCAGGCGGCGTTTCATACCGCCCGACATACGGGATACGCGCTTATTCATAAAAGCGTCTATGCCGAGCATGGACAGAACGCCCCCGGGAGCGGCAGCACTTTTGATTTCTTTCTCCGAATACCACATTCTGAGATTATCCTTTGCGCTGAGCTCTTCGAGCAGCGGATCTCCCTGCGGCACATAGCCGACAGCGCTCCGCAGCCGCGCTCCGCCTTTACTGAAAAGCGATACCGAGTCTATGAGAAAGTCTCCGCCGCCGCGCTCCGCAACACCTGCAAGAACGGACAAAAGCGTTGACTTTCCGCAGCCGTTTGCGCCGATAATGCCGACAAACTCTCCCGAGCGCGCCTCAAATGAAACTTTGTCAAGCACGGTTTTATCTTTGTATTTCTTGCTTATTTCTCTTACTTCTGCCGTCATAGCCTTCTCCGCATATACAAATGAGCCGATATATATCGGCTCATTTGCGTTTTATTGTCGGTTTGTTTTATCAGATGTGCGTGTTGCCCGAGCCGATGCCGTCCGAACTGTCGTCGCCGAACCAATCGTCGTACCAGTCGTCATTGTCATCATTGTACCAGTCGTCATTGTACCAATCGTCATTATCGTCATTGTACCAGTCATCATTGTCGTCATTGTACCAATCATCATTGTCGTCATACCAGTCGTCGTTCCAATCGTAATCGTTCCGATCGTCATAGTACCAATCTCCGTCATTCCCGTCATCGTAGATCTCCACAACTCCGGCAAGAGAATACATTGCATCCGTCAGGTAGTATCTCAGATATGGCGCGAACTGCGAAGGCACTCCCGCATCCTCAAGTTTTTTCTCAAGAGAGACGAAGTCCATGCCGTCGATCCACGCGTCTATAGCATTGCCGTCGCCGTGCTCGCATTCTATATCCGCGTCGGGAATGACCGCTTTTCCGGAGCCTTTTTTCGTGCCGCCGGAAACGGACAGGGCGATAGCTTCTTCATCTCCGCTGAGAGCGCTGAGAGAAAGACTGTATGAATCGTTATCCGTACGGGCGGAGATCTTATACGCAAACTGTCTGAGCATCGCGAGGGCGTTATCTTCGGAGCCGTAATAGAACATACCGTCGACTACACGTCCGAGTTCAAGCGTGATGTCGCCGTTTATCATGCCGTTCTTCAGCGAGTCGGTATCAAAGTCCTCAAGTCTGAAATTGAGGATCTCGCTGCCCTGCACGAACAGAACATAATCTCCGTTTATAAGGCTTCCCTTTTCATTTCCGGTGCCCTTTACGGTTATTTCGCCGTCAAGGTCGAGCTCAATGCCCGTTTTGCCGTTTGCCGTGGCTTTTCCGATAAAATACGTGCGGCCGTCCTCGGCTGTTTCAATCTTTCTGCCGATTATCTTATTGTGAGAATCCACGTAGTCCGTAAGCGTGAACACCTTGTCTCCGAGCTCGGATCCGTCAATGCTATTCACATTGTCAAGCAGATCGTCAAGGGCGGACAGGAAATTGTCGTATACCTCTTCACCGCTGACGTCGTCTGTACCGAAAAGCTCGTTGCCGCTGTCCTCCAGCGAAATGATTATATCTTTGAGCTCGCCGTCATTCTTCATCTCTTCAATAACAGCCGTGAATATCTTTTGCAGAAGCGCTTTGTCAAACTCAAGGCGCAGCTCGGTGCACTGCTGCTCAATGCCGCCCGCAGCGATGGTGCCGTCGGCCATCTGAGTGCCCTCGATATTTCTGAGAACGATTTCAACATACTTTGCGAGGAGCGCATTCAGCCGCTCCGCCTCGGGGAGCTTTGAAACAAACTCAATTATATCGGAAACGGAATACTCGTTATCGACAGCAGCGCCGTCAACTGCGATTACCTGCGACGACAGATCGGGAACGGACAGATACGTTTTGCCGCTTTCTGTGTCGATCGTCTGCGTAAACGACGTGATCTTGCGCTCTCCGAGCAATATGTCCACATCCGTGGCAGTTACGCCGTTTTCGGAGGATGAAGCCGTTTTTACGGTTATGTCGGACAGCCACGAAAGGTCGATGTATGCCGAATCGCCGAGCATCTCGGCAAAGCTGTCGGAAAGGCTGAAATTCAGTTCGGCGGATGCGGAGCCATCGGAGGTGCTGCTGACGACTGTGCCCACGCCTTTGGCGTAAATATTTGTTACGGCATCGTAATATTCCTTGAGAGAATCTCCCTCGACCGTTGCGATATACGCGTCGGCGGACATGAAATTCTTTACGAACAGCCCTTTAAGCGCGTTGAAGTTTATTGCAATAAGCGCGGCGATTACAACTACGGGAATGCCGATAAACAAAAGCAGCTTCAGCCACAGCTTCATTTTCTTCTTGGGTGTTTCGGGAGCTGTCGGCGCGGGTGCGGGCTGATAATAGCCCTGTTCGGGCGCTGCATATGCGCCCGCCGCGGGTGCGGCGTATGTATCCGCTGCCGGAGCCTCGTGTGCCGCGGGTGCGGTGTATGTTTCTGTTGCGGGAACCTCGGGCGCTACTGGTGCCGCGTATGTTTCCGCTGCGGGAGTCTCGGGCGCTGCAGTTATTCCTACCGTATTTTCCTTCGCGTTCTCGGTCTTTACATCGTTGTTCTTCTCTGCGGGGGCACACCCTGTCTTTTCACCGCAATAGGGACAAAATGCTGCGTTACTGTCGATCTCCCGACCGCATTTGGCACAATACATTTTCTGTTCTCCTTAATTTAATATAGTTTTTTCGTAACCGACTTATAATTTATCAGATTATATCACAATACGACAAAATTGTCAATATACAGCACAGCCGTGCCGTTTGCACGCGGCAGCGGGAGTTCATATACTGTAATGAGCGCCGCGGCGCTCCCGAATGATAAAAGTAAAGAAAGGAAATATAAAAGATGAATTACTGCGATGAGAACAGCACGCCGAGAGACAGAATCTCCGCCGAGCTGTTTTTCTCTGAATACGGCACCGAGATGCGCACCTCCGGCTGCGGATGCGGAAACGCCAACCGTACCGCTCAGGCACGTACCACCGGCTGCGGATGCGCAAATACCGCATGTACTGCCGAGACCCGTACCACAGGCTGCGGATGCGCAAATGCCGCCCGCACAGCTCAGACGCGTACCTCCGGCTGCGGCTGCGGATGCGGCCGCGGTGAGACCTCCCGTACCGCGCAAACACGCAGCGGCAGCGGCAGAAATGCCGGTGACGGCTGCCCCGACAGACGCATACCCGCCCCGAGCCTTGCCATGGCGTATGTGCCGATGCAGCAGTGGAGAGACATCCTGGACTGCAAGGACGCTCTTGCAAACGGCACGCTGTTCGGCGAGCTGGTTTTGCCGTTCTACCCCACCCCATGCAATAACGAAGGATGTCAAAGGAGGCGCAGCATATGACCGCCGACAGAACAAGAAATGCGCTTATAAACAGAATAAGCGCAGTAGGACTTTGCGTACACGAGGCAGCATTGTTTCTGGACACCCACCCGACGGACAGAGACGCCCTTGAGTTTTTCCGCGTGCGGAGAAACGAGCTGTGCGCTCTTGTAAAAGAATATGAGAACAAATACGGTCCCATGACAGCTTTCGCCGACCCCGCGGACGGCTCATGGAGCTGGACAGACGGCCCGTGGCCCTGGCAGAACGACTGTACGTGCTCCGGGCGCGCGAGATGAAGGAGAAAGAATATGTGGCAATACGAAAAGAAGCTTCAATACCCCGTAAACATTAAAACGCCCAACGCGGCAGCAGCGAAAGTCATAGTCAGCCAACTCGGAGGTCCGAAATGCATTTAGTTATAATTTTAAAGCACCCTGCAAATGGCAATAGGTCATTTGCAGGGTGCTTTTTTCACATCAAAACATCTCCCGTCAGCCTATTTTGAGTCTTGCCCCAACCTTGCAATGCTGCTTAAGATACCATCCGGCATTGTTGTGACCGGACAGACAGATGCAGCCCTTGGGGATAGGCGTGTTGGATTTGCCGTCAACGATCTGCGTAATTATGCCCTTGCCGTTGACGATAACGTCGACACCCCACTTGTTAAAGCCCGTTGTCGCTCTGCCGTCCGTAATGAGGACAAGCGCATTCGTTCCTCTGCTTGTATTGATGCCCGTGATTTCACCCATGCTGATTTTCACCTCTTTCGGATAATTTATTTCATTTGCCTTTTCTGCGATGTGGTCCATCTTTGAGAGCAGATACGTACCGGGACAGGCAGTAGCGGCATACATGCGGTGCCAGCAGAGATTTTTCCCTTTAACAAGCCGTCCGAGACTGTTCCGCTTTGCAATATCCGCGCACAGCTTTATAAGGCTGTCAAGCGTCTTGCCGGAGACTGTCCACGGCTCGCCCATTTTACTGTTTGCCACTTCGATTGTAACCGCATAGCGGTCGATTTCAAATCCGCCCGTTGTTCCCGCGCAAAGGTCTTCCGGCACACAGAGCACTATTTCGCCGTTGTAGCCTATGCAGTAGTTAGCCGATGCGCCGCGCTTCGGGTCCTGAAAAGACTGTGCACAGCGTTTTCCCGTCCATACCGCCGCCATATGGTGTACGATGATTTTGTTGATCTTCGCGCCCTTGCGGTCTCCCCAATAATTGTTGGAGCTGGCAAGGACGGTTTCCGAAATAAGAGCAGAATTACTCATTCCCGTCACCTTCGGTCTGCTTCTGAATGTTCATGAGTACCGCGATCGCTACGGTAGTGCCGAACTGAATAACCGCCGCTGTAACCGCCGCTTTTGAAAAATCGGTGGTAATTGCGGTGAGCAGGGCAATACCCGCGCCTGCCGCGCTCTGAATGAGCGTCCTCAGAACTCTTTTCCAGTTGAATTTCATTTTAATATCCTCCTTTATTTTCCCGCCTCTGTGGGCAGTTTTAACGTTTTGTAGAACAGC
>USKS01000002.1 GCA_900555345.1 uncultured Eubacteriales bacterium | reverse complement strand
CTGTGTCGGTGAGTTATATTATACAGGCTCTACTTTCACTTGTCAACTACTTTTTCTCCGTTTTTTGAAAAAAATTCCTTCGGAAGGATCTCCGAAGGAATTTTCAATGTGTCAATTTGCATATACCGAAGTTATATTGAGATATTCTTCAAGGCAAAGACCGCTGTCATATACTTTCTTTGCGACGTCCTTGCCGAGGTATCTCACGTGCCAAGGTTCATACATATAGCCTGTCTGTGTCTCTTTATCCTGCGGGTATCTCAGGATGAAGCCGTATTTCCAGCTGTTTGCCGCTATCCACTTACCCTCTTTTGTCTGACCGAAGGACTGATCGAGCGAGTTAAGGTCGAATGCGAGGCCTGTCTGGTGCTCCGAATATCCGGGACGGGCAGAATATCTGTCCGCCTCAGCCTTACCGTCACGGGCAACATAGTTATTATATAGAGAAGTTTGCTTCGTGTACGATCTGAAGCCGGATACTATCCAAAGGCTCACTCCGTCTTTTGCGGCAGCCGCCGTCATTTCGTCAAGCGCGGCTTTCGCGGTCGAGTCGACGCCCGGGTTGTAATCGGACGGGAGCGAATATGTTTTATTAACGACAAGTATACCCTGTATATAAGTAAGTCCGACCGGTGCACTGACGGTGACAGCAACCTTGGCGCTTACGTTTTTATTATCCGCCGACGTTACCGTAACGGTGCATTTGCCCTCGGACACGCCGGTTATGTTGCCGTATTTATCCACTGTTGCCACGGATGTATTGTCACTCTCCCATATTTCGGCTTTATTCTCAGCGCTTTCGGGAAGCATTGTTACCATAGGCATATCCTTTGTGCCCACCGAAACGTTGACAGAATATTTATCAAGCTTTATTTCCGAGACCTGACCGGGCTTCGCAACTGCGGTAGTATCGGCTTCGGTCGTATCGGGTTCGGTATCCGCTGTGGTATCCGGTGCCGTGGTTTCAATTTCGGAGTCGGTTGTATTTTCCGACGTATCATCGCCGCCGTTCTTCTTTCTGCACGCGGAAAATGCGGTCAGTACAAACAGCAACGCAAGAAAAGCTGATATAAATTTCTTCATAATATAAATCCTCCCTTTGTACAGTGTACTCGCTCAGCCGTGCTTTGACATAATGATATCGATTACTTCGTGTACTCTGTGTACCGTGCGTTTTGCCGCGCGCTTCAGCTCGTCCGGACCGCAGTCCATAGCGCTGCCGTTGAAAGCGCGCACCATATCTATGTCGTTATGTCCGTCGCCGACTGTGAATATTTTGTCATCGGAAATATTGAACATTTCTCCCGCGAATTTTACCCCCACGGCTTTGTTTACGCCAGCCGGAGGCATATCTATCGCGTTTTTGTTCTGAAGCGGAGTGATCGCGCTGCCGAATTTTTCGGCAAGCGTTTTGCACACTTCGTGTGCCGTTTCGTCGTCCGCATATCCCACGTTAAGGCTTGTGAATGTATCAAGCTTCGAAAGCCCGTCGGACGAGAGCATCGGAAAGCCGAAGGACAAATCGCCGCCGATATCAAAGCTGTACGATCTTGTTCCGACGTCAATATTCATATACCGTGCGCCTGTGCCGCGGAAAAAATCTGCCATTTCGGGCAGCACTGAAGCGTTTATCTCCTTTTCGTATATAACGCTGCCGTCGGGACGCGCTGCCAGCGCACCGCTGAGGCAAAGAAAGCCGTCCATATCGTGAAAATCCGAAGTCTCAAACACATCTACGGCGGCGCCGTACATTCTGCCTGTGACTACGACAAATATATTGCCCGCAGCGCGAAAGCGCTTTATCGCTTCTCTGTCTTCATCATCTATTACACCGGACGGCCAATGTATGATAGTTCCGTCGAAATCGCTTGCTATCAGGTATTTTTCGGACATTGCTGCTCCCCTGTTATGTACGCTTTTATGCGGTCGGAGACCGCGCCCGCGGCATATTCGACAAATCTGTCGGCGTCCGCCTCGGTCATATACTTGTATTCTCTATCGAGATTATAATGCTCCCCGGCGTAAAAATCAACTATTTCGCGTCTTTTTTTATCAAAATCGTCGCGCCCGTATTCCGCAATATATATGTTTTCAAATCCGCGGGCGGCGGCAAATATGCGAAGCGGCTCAAAATCCGGATGCTTTTCAAGATACAAAAAATCGAGGTCGTACCAGTTGCGCTTTATAAGCTCCGCGGCGGCGCTTCTGTCGCTTTCCCAAAGCGCCCCGCATTTCTCTTTCGCATTTCTCATTATCGGACCATCGGACCATACCGCGTCCGTGACAAGGTGCACGAGATACCCGAGGCAGAACGAAAGACGTTTTTCATCCCGCGCCGCATCGGGTGCGGGGGACAGATATTTTTTCTCAAAACGCGACGGAGTAATTTTGCCGTCGATATAAAAATGCGAAACGCTTTTTGAGGGGACATATGTGATACCGTCGTCCTGCACTATTCCGCTGTCGGGTGCGATGTTTCCGACGATAAACTCGGTTCGGCGCAGACTCGGAAATATATCAATAAGCTTTTCCGCTATCCGCAGGTGAATTATCCATGTAGCCATGTATATAGCGCTTTGCGGAGTGCCGCAAATGCTCCTTATCTTTTTCAAATCAAACAAGACCAAATTTCCGGGCTCTCCTTGACTTTCAGAGAACTATATGATATCATTTCATTAGAAGTTTCCTTACTATAACTGCTGGCGTTTGTTGCTTTCAGTTCACTGGTTCGGAAACTTCTTTGTGTTATCCGTTCTTGACAGGCAATCAAAATTTCTGTGTTGCCGTGGTAAATTTTGCGGGATTGCGGCAAAAGTTTAACGAGCCCAATTTTTGTCCGCCTGATAAAAAAATACGTGGACAAACGGTGGACAAAACAGCCGGCCGTGCGAAAAATGCACGGTCGGGATCCTTATTTTGCAAGGGTTAAGAGGCAGACAGTTTCCACATGAGTTGTGTGCGGAAACATATCGACGGGTTGGATTCGCTTGCAGCGATAGCCGCCGCGGGTGATATAGCCGAGATCTCTTGCAAGCGTTTCGGGATTGCAGGAAATATAAACTATTCTCTTCGGCGCCGATTTTATGAGTGACAGAATAAACTGCTTTGAGCAGCCCGCGCGCGGCGGATCGACAAAAACAACGTCCGGGGCTTTGCCGCTCTCTGCCATATGGCGCATGATCTTTGCGGCGTCTGCGTTATAAATGCGATAATTCTTCGTATGATTGAGGCGGCAGTTTTCTATTGCGTTTTTGACCGCGTCGGCATTGGTTTCAACTCCGATAACATGCCCCGCCTCTGCCGCGGCGATTATGCCTATGGTTCCTATGCCGCAATAAGCGTCGATCACAAGGCTCTGCGAATTGAGCTGCGCAAAATCCAAAGCCTTATTGTATACAACCTCTGTCTGCGTATGGTTTACCTGATAAAACGATCGTGGAGAAATTCTGAAAAAGCATCCGCACAGAACGTCCTCGATATAGCCGTCACCATAGAGAACAGTCTGCTTTTCGCCGAGCCACACGGGAATATCGGTATCGTTTATGCACTGCACCACCGTGCGTATATGGGGAAAACGCTGCACGAGAGCCTCTGCAAAGTGTATGCCCGACGAAAGGTGCACATCCGCCGTTACAAGCACGACCATGATCTCCCGCGTTACCGTAGCGCGGCGCACCATGATATGTCTGAGTTCTCCTCTGCCTGTGCGCGGATTATATACGCTTATGCCGTATTCCCCGAGCATACCGCGGGCGGCGCGGACTATCCAGCAGGAGACCTCGTCCTCAATGACGCAGCTGTCCGTTTTCACGACGCGCCGCTGCGCCGACTGCCAAACGCCCGAAACAGGGCGTGAGCGCTTGTCAAGGGCAAACACAGCGGACAGCTTATTGCGGTAATGGCTGGGTTCGTCCATGCCGATTATCTCGTCAACGCGGCAAAATCTGCCGAGAAACGAGATCTCATTTTTCATTTTATAGCTCAACTGCTCCTGGTAGCTGAGATTTGTAAGCTGACAGCCGCCGCATTTTTTGTAGACCTCGCATGAATGCGCTCTGTTCATCCGCTGCACCTCCTCTTTGGGCAAAGTTAAAACAAGGCGGCACAAAAGCGTGCCGCCGCAGTATCATTTTTTAAGGCTCGCGGCAAGCTTCGTCTTAGCAGCGATCGCAGCTGCGTCAAGACCGAAAATGCCGAGAAGCTCTTTTGCGGGACCGCTTCTGCCGAAGCAATCTTCAGTTCCGACTCTGACAACGGGCACGGGAACAGTCTCGCAGACAGTTTCGCACACTGCGCCGCCGAGACCGCCGATAACGGAATGCTCTTCGCATGTAACGATGCATCCGCAGCGCTTTGCCTCTTCGATGACGAGCTCGCGGTCAATGGGCTTTATGGTAGCCATATTGATAACGGAAGCGGAAATGCCCTCGGACTTGAGGCTTTCAGCCGCGATAAGCGCCTGCTCGACCTCAACGCCGTTGGCGATTATGGAAACGTCCGTGCCGTCGCAAAGCTTTACGCCGCGTCCGATCTCGAAGCGGTAGTCGGCGCCGCATACGGTGGGCACAGCCATTCTGCCGAAGCGCAGGTACATGGGACCGTCAGTATCGATAGCAGCCTTGACAGCAAGGCGCGCCTCAACTGCATCTGCGGGGCAGATGACAGTCATGCCGGGTATTGTGCGCATGAGCGCAAAGTCCTCAAGGCACTGGTGTGTCGCGCCGTCCTCGCCGACGGTGATACCGCCGTGAGTCGCGCCGATCTTTACGTTCGCGTGGGGATAACCGACGGAGTTGCGCACCTGCTCAAAGCTTCTGCCTGCCGCAAACATGGCAAAGCTCGACGCAAACGGTATCTTGCCCGAAAGCGCAAGACCGACGGCAACGCATATCATATTATTCTCGGCAATTCCGCAATCGAAGAAACGATCGGGATATGCCTTTTTGAACATACCTGTTTTTGTGGCTGCGGCAAGGTCCGCGTCAAGAACCACAAGGTTATCGTACTCGGCACCGAACTCAACAAGAGCCTTGCCGTAAGCTTCTCTGGTAGCTGTTTTATCTGCCATTTCGTATCTTTCCTCCCCTGTGGCTTATGCCTCAAGATCTTTCATAGCCTGCGCGTACTGCTCGTCGTTGGGAGCTGCGCCGTGCCATGAGACTTGATTTTCCATAAAGGACACTCCGCGTCCCTTGATGCTCTTTGCGATTATCACGCTAGGCTTACCGCTGCACGCCTTTGCCGCCGCAAAAGCTGACTCGAGAGAGTTGAAATCGTGAGCGTCGGCAAAAATAACGTTCCAGCCGAAAGCCGCGAATTTGGTATCAAAGGGGGTGGGTCCTATAACGTCGTCAATGGGACCGTCTATCTGCAGACCGTTCCAGTCGAGAATGTAGCAAAGGTTATCGAGCTTATAGTGAGCGGCAAACATTGCGCTTTCCCATACCTGACCCTCTTCTGCCTCGCCGTCGCCCATAAGAGCGTACACTCTGCGGGAGGAGGAGTCGAGTTTCGCTGCAAGAGCCATGCCGCAGGCAACGGAAACACCCTGTCCCAGAGAGCCTGTGGACATATCAACACCGGGGATCTTCTTTGTATCGGGATGTCCCTGGAGAATAGAGTCGGACTTTCTGAAGGTCTTCAGAAGCTCTACCGGAAAATATCCTCTGTGCGCAAGCACGGAGTACAGACCGGGAGTTATATGTCCCTTTGACAGAACGAATCTGTCGCGGTCGGGAGCCTTGGGATCTTCAGGGTCTATGTTGAGCTCCTCAAAATACAGATAAGTCAAAATATCCGCAGATGAGAGCGAGCCGCCGGGATGACCGGAAGAAGCGCTGTGGACGGCGTCGATAATGCCGATCCTTACATTTCTCGCGATCTCGGAGAGCTCAGAAATACGCTTTTGTTCCATAAACGATAATTCCTTTCAAAATTGCAGTCCGCGTTTTTAAAAAGCGGACACAGCTTCACATATATATAATAATACATACGGTAAAAAAAGTCAAACAATAAAACGTAAAATATTAAATTTTATAAAAAGTCCGAAAAGTCTCGGCGATCCCGTTTTGCGAAGCGCCAAGCCGCCGCGCAGTATCGCGCAAAGCCCGAACGCCTCCGCCGAAGCCGCAGGTACGGCGGCAACGGGAATGGCTCATATATTAAAATTTTCCATAAAGTAGTTGTATGTTTCCTGCTGCACCGAGGTTTTGTGCTTTTCGGCGCCTGCAGCGATCAGTTCGACCGTTTCGTCGGCAAGAGCGTCGATGCGTTGCTCCTTATAGAGCCTTTGTCTGTCAGCTTCCGATAAAAAGCGTTTAAAGCCCATCAGAAACTCCATTGAATATTTCTTTTCAACATGCTCGTCAAACCTGTCAAGCATGACCTCCACAAGGTGCGCCTGAAAATCGGGGATCCTTGCGGTCACCGCAACGCGAAGCGCTCTCTGTTTGCCGATTTTTATATAAAGAGAAGCGAGTTCTTCGCCGTATTTTTTTATAGTTCTGTCTGTTTCGACAAGCTTCTTCTTTCTCAGCATATCAAGCAGCAGCATAACCGTATCCTTTGAAGTATAACTGTTAAAATTATACGACAAACCGTCCAATGTTTTGTTAACTCACTATGAATATATTATAAAATATCAGAAGAATCACGGGGAGAACAAACGGGCGCCGGATTATATAATACAGTCGACCGCAAAAATACCGTTTTGCAATTCAAAGAAAGGATGCCTATGATCAAAACCAACGTTTCGCTTGATGTTTCCGGGGGCGGAAAAGCCCCTATCGTACACGTAAAAAAAGGCGACACAGCGTCGCGCATTATCGTGTTCTCGCTCTGCAGCGGCTCCTCGCCCGTGACACTTGATCCGAGCACCGACACTGCAACGGTCAACTCCGCCCTCGGCGGCAAATCATACATTGCTGCGTGCACTGTATCCGACGGCCGCGCGATCCTTGCCCTGCCCTCCTCGTTCACCTCAGAGGCCGGAAGGGCGGAATGCGAGCTTTGCATATGTTCGGCGGATGCGGACAAACGCGAAGTTCTGTACACGCCGACATTTTATCTCGACATTGCCGACAATCTGGACTCAAGCACTGCCATTGAAGCGGAAGACAGATACACAGGGCTCTCCGCGCTTGTAACGACAGGAGCGCAGAATGCCCAAAAAGCTGAAAACGCCGCAGCAGCGGCGCAGGAGGCAGCGACGCTTGCGACCCAAAAAGTCGACTCGCTGCCGGATGTATACTCAAAATCCGAAACAAGGGCGCTTATCGGAGAAAGGTCCGCCTGCGCCGGATTATTTGACAGAACATTTCCGGTTTCCTCCGTTGAGAACCATGACAGAATAACGTTTTGGAGAGACTCAGTCGGACGCGAGGCATGCATTACGGTTGAAAGCGCTGCTGTTTTCGCGGCTAAGTATATAAGCGATCACAAGTCGATCAATGCCGCGAATGTAAGTTTCACTCCGGACGGCACGTCCCTTGTATCTACAGATGCAAGTGCCGCGATACTGGAGCTGTCGGAGAAGGTGACCGCGCTCGAGGCGAGGATAGCGGCGCTTGAAAATCCCGGGGCATGACCGCCTCGCCGGTAAGCGGTCCGGCGCGTCGAGTCCGACCGGCCGTAAGATCCGGTCGGCGGTAACCGCTCGCCATAGAAAAAAGCGTCTGCCGACATCGGCAGACGCTTTTTTGTAACTGTAATTATTTGCTTTCCGTTCCTGCCTGCTTAGTCTGGAGAAGAAGCATGTTGGAGTAGAAATCGTCAAGGCTCTTCTGAAGCTTTCTCTTGTTACGCTCGTATGTCGATGTAGCAGAAGAAGGCTTTGAGAACATAGAGCTGAGCAGACTGCCGAAATCTTCAAGACCTATAGAATCAACAAACTCGAATCTGATAGAGGTTCTGATGATATCGAGCATTCTGGAGTCGTCGTCGCCGTCAAGTCTCTGACCCTTCAGAAGTGTATCGTAGTACACGGGCAGAAGTATCTGGTTGGACTTGTATGCGAGATACTCAAGGATAGTACCGGTACGCTCAAGACCTGCGGTCTTCATATCGGTTCTCTGAGTGCTGGGAAGCGCAAATATGGAAGCGAGGCAGCTAACGCCGGCGTAGTAGTCCTTCTGGTTTTCGTCATACTTGGGGTTGGGAACGATACCGTAGGAGCTCTCCATGTTGCGGAACTCGCTGGTGATATAAGCGGAGCCTGTGCAGAACAGAGAATGGTCGGTCGTAAAGAACGAACGCGCATACTCCCACTGGTCGGTAGAGCCGCTCATATCTGCGTTATCTTTCCAGATATTTTCGTATGTCATGACATACTTCTGGTTGCTGTATATGGGGTTGACCTTATTGATGATGTCAAGCAGCTTTTCGCTGTAGAAGTCTACGGTGTAAGAGCCGTCATCGTTGCGGGTGGTGTAGTCAATACCGCACCAGTGCGCAACAGAGGAGCCGGAGCCGTCGCCCTCAATAAGTCCGTAAAGGTCATCCTTGTTGATAGTGCCGTTACCGTCAAGGTCCTGGCTGACGTAAGATACCATGTTAAGATATGTATCAAGAGTCCACTTTCCGCTGTCTACAAGGTCGTAGATGGAGCCGAACTCATCTTCAAGGCGCTGATCTTCATAAATGCTCTTGTTGTAGAACAGAAATCCTGCCCACTCAAGCTTATTCATGGTGATATCGTTCATGCAGAGATACAGCTTGCCGTCAATTGTAAGGTCTTCCATAGCCGTAGGGCTCCAGTACTCCTGATCGAAATCCGCAGTACCGTTGTCACGGAGCTTGTAAAAGTCCTCAAAATAGTTCTCGGTGATGCACGCGCCGAGTTTGTAGCACCAGCCGTAGATAACGTCAAAGTTGAACTCGCCCGCCATGTACTTCTTCTGCAGAAGCTTTGCGGGGTCACCGTTGACCTGAACGTCCTGGTTGATGTTTACGCTGTACTTTTCCTCAACCGCAAGGTTTCTCTCGTAAACAGCATCCTCAACGGTACGTCCCTCGAGAGCCTCGGAGTCAAGATAGTTGCCGCCGTAGTAGTCCTTGCCTACATCCGAGTGCTTAATATAAAGGAAGGTAAAATCTTCACCGTCATAATCGGCACCGGGAAAGTTTGAATCGTTGCTGGCAGTGTCGCCCTGCGGACGTGTGTATTCCTGAGGTCCGTCATCCGCGCAGGAAGCAAGGATCGGAACACACATAAGTGCTGCAAGCAGGATCGCAATGAGTCTTTTTGCTTTCATACATATATCTCCTAAATTAATTTTTGACAAAGTTAATCAAGTTCGGAGCGCATGGCGCGAGTCATAAGAGCGTCAAGCGCGTCCTCGGGTTTTCTGCCGTTCATCACTACGTCGTAAACGGCGCTGATGATGGGCAGCGGCTCCCCGTACTTGCGGGAAAGCTCAACGGCAGCCTCAAGTGCGTAATAGCCCTCGACGACCATGCCGACCTTTTCGGAAGCTTCTTTATATGTCATGCCCCGACCTATATATTCTCCGCAGCGATTGTTTCTGCTGTGCTGCGATGTACATGTCACTATCAGATCGCCGATGCCCGCAAGACCCATAAATGTGCGCCTCTTGCAGCCCATGGCAAGACCCATTCTCGTCATTTCGGCAATACCGCGGGTGATGAGCATTGCACGGGTGTTATCACCGTACCCCATGCCGGTGCTCATTCCGGAGGCAAGAGCAATTATATTCTTCAGCGCGCCGCAAAGCTCAACGCCTTTGACGTCGGTATTCGTGTAAACGCGCATGCAGGAATTCATAAACAGCGAAGCTGCGCTTTGGGCACATTCTTCGTCGCTGCAGGCACACACGACGGATGTAGGCATGCCGATGGCGACCTCCTCGGCGTGGGTGGGACCCGACAGTGCCACAAGCTTCGGCTCAAAGGTGCAGCCGCACTTTTTCATTTCGTCGGCTATGACCTCGGTCATGGTGAAAAGCGTTTCGCTCTCCATGCCCTTTGCCGCGTCTATTATTATCTGACCTTCTCTTAAAAACGGAGACGCCGCTCTCACCGTCGAACGGACAAAAGCGGACGGCACCGCAAACAAAACAAAGTCCGCCCCCAGTGCCTTTTCAATATCTGCCGTATACTCAATGTCCCGCGGAAGCTTTACTCCGGGCAGATTTTTATGCTCATGCCCGCCCGAAAGCCATTCTATCTCTTCCGGAAGCGCGGACCAAACGGTGACGCGATGGCGGTTTTCGCACAAAAGCTTTGCCAGTGCAATACCCCACGTGCCCGCTCCAAGTACGCCGATATCCATTACTTCTCCTGATAATCAATATATGAATTTGTGCATAATTACTCTATTCTGCAGATATAATATCACAACTTGAAACAAATTGCAAGCATGAAGACAAAATATAATGTGAATTAACCGATAATATAATGTTAAAAAAGCTTTACCGTATTTTACATACTTGACTTTAAAGGCGCGTGGTGATAAAATCTAATAGTACGAAAAAAGCAGAATACCGCCAATATCCGGGGCTTGCCGCCGCACGGCTTCAGCCCTTTGTTCCGCGGTATACACGAAAGGATATTTCTCAATTGGCAACTCAATACGATCTGATCATAGTGGGAGCGGGTCCCGCAGGTATATTTACGGCAATGGAAATGCTCCGTCTGGGCTCAAAACAGAAAATTCTTCTTATAGAAAAAGGGCTCCCCGTTGAAAAGCGTCACTGTCCCAAATCGGAAATCGGGCACTGCGTCAACTGTCCGAGGGGCTGCAGCATAACCACCGGTTTTTCCGGTGCGGGCGCTTTCTCCGACGGAAAGCTTTCTCTCTCCTACGAGGTGGGCGGCGATCTGCCCGATCTTATAGGCGCGGATTTTGCGCAGGAGCTCATAAATTACACCGATAAGATTTATCTTGAGTTCGGTGCGGATCCCCACATAGAGGGCATCGGCAACAATGACGAGATCAAAGAGATCAGAAAGAACGCCATAAAAGCGGGCCTCAAGCTCGTAGACTGCCCTATCCGCCATCTCGGAACGGAAAAAGCGCAGAAGCTTTACTACGATATACAGGTATGGCTCATGGAGCACGGCGTTGACATGATGTTCAGCGCAAACTGCGATAACATCATACTTGACGGCGACGTCTGCCGCGGAGTTATCGTCCGCGAGGGCGACACCGAAAAGGAAATAAGAGCGGGGCGCGTCGTCATAGCCACGGGACGCCGCGGCGCGGACTGGCTGGAAAAGATATGCGCGGAGCACAACATTGCGCACAAGCCCGGCACGGTCGATATAGGCGTGCGCGTTGAGTGCCGCAACGAGGTCATGGAGAAAGTGAACCGTGTGCTGTACGAAAGCAAGCTCATCGGCTATCCGAAGCCCTGGAAAAACAAGGTCCGCACATTCTGTCAGAACCCGGGCGGATTTGTGGCACAGGAGAACTACGACAACGATCTTGCCGTTGTAAACGGCCACAGCTACAAGGACAACAAGAGCGACAACACAAACCTTGCCATCCTCGTCAGCCACAACTTTACGGAGCCTTTCAATCAGCCTATCGCATATGCGCAGAAGGTGGGCGAGCTCACCAATATGCTGGGTGCGGGCCACATACTCGTTCAGCGCTACGGCGATATTCTTGACGGTAAGCGCACATGGGCAAAGGAGCTTGCGTTCTCCAACGTCAAGCCCACGCTCAAGGATGCCGTGCCCGGAGACATAACGGCGGCAATGCCCTACCGCGCAATGACGAACATAATCGAATTCATACGTATGCTTGACATGGTAGTACCCGGTTTTGCATCTACCGAGACCCTTCTGTACAGCCCCGAGCTCAAGTTTTACTCAAACAAGGTCCGCATGGATCGCGATCTTAACACAAACGTCCGCAATCTGCACTGTCTCGGCGACAGCAGCGGCTGGACGCGCGGTCTTATGATGGCGAGCGTTATGGGCGTGCTCATGGGCAGAAAAATTTTCGAGGGCGAAACCGGCGCCTCAAAGGAATAATGGAAAGAAATAAACTGACAGTACATAACAAAAGCGAAATCCCCGCGCGGCGCGGCGACGACGCAATCGCCGTCCGAACAAAACGCGGCGGCAAGGGCGGGCGCAAAAAGCTTACAAAGCAGCAGAAAAAAGCGCGCGTGCTCGCCGTGCTGATCTCCGTTTTTGTGGGGCTTACGGCGCTGTACGCCGTTATAGTCTGCTCCGACATGCCGTTTATAAAATACTGGCGTACCATATGGATAGAGACCGCCATGACGACCAAAAGCCACCAGTGGCTTGCCACCTGGTTCTTCCCCGACAGCGTTATAAGCGCCGTTATGAGCAACCAGTATGAGGACCCCAACGTTATCGGAGGAGACATCACCACAGCCGACACAACGGCTCCCCCGAATGACGAGCCGGAACCGGAGCCGGAGAACAAGGATCCCCTTGAGCTTGCAAATCTCTATGTGGGCGGCAAGGACTTTGCGGGAAACACGATAGTCATAAACGACATAGAAAACGGCATCCTTGTTTCGGAGATAACGGGTCCCAACTATAAGGGACGCATAATGCTTGTGGACGAGCCCTCGCGCGTATACGTGGGCATGACACAGTATCCCGGCGTCACAGGTATGCGCATACTGGACATGATGAAATTCTACGGCGCAGTCGCGGGCGTCAACGCCAGCGGCTTTGCAGATTACGACGAAAACGGCAACGGCGGCGAGGTCGTCGGCATGAGCCTTTCTCAGGGAAAATACTGGGGCAGCTACGTACCGTACTACAGCAGCATAGTCATTACAAACGACGACAGGCTCATTGTGGGCACGCTTAACGACTGGGCAAGCTACGGAAATATCCGTGACGGCATACAGTTCAGCCCCCTGCTTATAGCAAACGGGCAGAAAATGGTGTCCGGCTCCTCGGGATACGGCATACAGCCGCGAACCGGCGTTGGTCAGAGAGAAGACGGAGTTATGGTATTTCTGAACGTTGACGGACGTGACGTTACATACTCCATCGGCTGCACCGTTGACGACATGGCGGAAATACTTCTCTCCTACGGAGTTATAAACGCATCAAGCTGCGACAGCGGCGCAACAAGCGTTATTGCGTACAAAGGCGAGGTCATTACCCGCAACTGCTCCGCAAACCCCACCCTCGGGCGCATACTTCCCAACGCATTTCTGATAAATCCCAAAGAAAAATAATGAAAAAAGCTTGCCGTGCGGCAAGCTTTTTCTTTTTATTCCGTGTCAGACTACTTTGTAGCCGGCTTTTTCAACAGCCTCTCGGATCGCATCGTCGGAGACGTCTCCGAACAGCTTGAGAGTCGCCGTACCCTTCTCGTGGCTGACTTCCGCGCTTTCAACGCCCGGCAGCTCTTCAAGCGCCGCCTTTACTCTGCCCGAGCAGTGAGAGCACATCATGCCCTCGATCTTTACTGTTTTCTCATTTGCCGTATTCATAACCGTACAGTCCTCGCTTTCCGTACCGCACGCCTTGCGTGCGGTCTTTTTTGATTTTATTTTTCTCTTTCTGTCATGCTTTGCGGAGTATATTTTGACAAAGTTGAGCCGCAGCGCGTTTGTAACAACGCAAAAGCTTGAAAGGCTCATTGCGGCAGCACCCAGCATAGGGTTGAGCTGCCATCCCCAAAGCTTTATAAACACACCCGCCGCAACGGGTATGCCTATCGTGTTGTAGAAAAATGCCCAGAACAGGTTCTCGTGTATATTTCTCAGTGTTGCGCGGCTGAGCCTTATGGCCGCGGGTACATCCGTAAGCTTTGAGTTTACCAGAACAACGTCCGCCGCGTCGATGGCAACGTCCGTTCCGCGCCCGATAGCTATACCTGTGGTGGCACCGGTAAGCGCGGGGGCATCGTTGACGCCGTCGCCCACCATTGCCGTGGGGCACTCGGCTTCGATCGCCGCGACCTCTCTTGCCTTGTCCTGCGGCAGGACTTCGGCAATGACCTCGTCAATGCCCGCCTGCCTGCCGACGGCGCGGGCACAGCGCTCGCTGTCGCCCGTCAGCATAACGACTCTCAGTCCCATATTTTTAAGCTCTCTTACAGCCACAGGGCTTTCATCTTTTATGATATCCGCAACGGCTACAATGCCGTAAAGCTCTCCGTCAGTTCCGAAGTACAGCGGCGTTTTGCCGTCGCCGGAGAGCCTGTCTGCCTCCGCCGTAATGCTGTCCGGCACGTCCGCGTGCTCTTTTGCCAGCGCAGCCTTGCCGCCGAAGGCAGCCTTGCCGCCGACCGTCGCGGTCACGCCGAAGCCGGGCAGCGCCGTAAAATCTTCTGTTTCTATTGTTTCAACGCCGTTCTCGGCGGCATATTTCATAATTGCAGCAGCAAGAGGATGCTCACTGCCGTTTTCAAGAGAAGCGGCAAGAGACATAAGCTCCGCCTCGCTTCTTTCGCCGCAGCAGATAATGTCGCAGACCGCGGGTTCGCCGCGGGTGACCGTGCCTGTTTTATCAAGAACGACCGCACCGCTTTTGCCTGCAGCCTCAAGGGATGCTGCGGTTTTGAAAAGTATGCCGTGCTTTGCGCCCACGCCGCTGCCGACCATTATAGCAACGGGAGTCGCAAGCCCCAGTGCGCATGGGCAGCTTATCACAAGAACTGATATCGCGCGCGCAAGGGCGAAGCCTATGCTCTCGCCGCACAAAAGCCATACGACCGCCGTTACAAGCGCGATGGCCATGACCGTCGGCACGAACACGCCCGATACCTTATCCGCCACCTTTGCGATAGGCGCTTTTGTGGCGGCGGCGTCGCTGACCATTTTGATTATCTGAGATATGGCGGTATCCTCGCCGACCTTGTCGGCGCGGCATTTAAGCATGCCCGAACTGTTGATGCAGCCCGCGGAGACGCCGTCTCCCGGCGCTTTGTCAACGGGAACGGACTCGCCCGTAAGCGACGATTCATCGACACATCCGCTGCCCTCAAGCACCGTGCCGTCGGCAGGAATGCTCTCGCCGGGGCGCAGCACGAATATGTCGCCTATACGTATTTCGGATGCGGGGATAACAGTCTCCTCTTCTCCGCGTATAACAGTAGCGGTCTTTGGGGAGAGCTCCATGAGCGACTTCAGCGCACCCGTGGTCTTTCCCTTTGAATGCGCCTCGAGCATTTTGCCCACGGTGATAAGCGTCAGTATCATTGCGCACGATTCGAAGTAGAACTCGTGCATATATTTCATAACTGCTTCACTGTCGCCTGCATTCTGCGCACCGGTCATTGCAAACAACACGCAGGTGCTGTATACAAAAGCCGCTCCCGCGCCAAGCGCCACAAGTGTGTCCATATTGGGGGCGCGGTGCCACAGCGCCTTGAAGCCGCTTACAAAAAAGCGGGAGTTTATGATCATGACCGCAATGCACAAAAGCATCTGACAAAGGCCCATAGCAACATGGTTGTGGGAAAGCACCGACGGAAGCGGCCACGACCACATCATGTGTCCCATGGATATATACATAAGTGCACAGAGAAATACCGCCGACCATATAAGGCGTCTTATAAGCTTCGGCGTTTCCGTATCCTCGAGTGCGGACGCAGCATCTGACGCGCTGCCGCCGCCCCTGCTTTTGCCCTCGGGGGAGGCGCCGTAGCCGGCATTCTTTACCGCCGCGACAATATCGCTGTCGGCGGCACTTCCCTCTACCGTCATTGAATTTGTCAAAAGACTGACCGTGCAAGAATCCACTCCGTCAAGAGCGGATACAACTTTTTCGATACGAGCGCTGCACGCCGCGCAGCTCATACCCGTGACGCTGAAGCGTCTCAGAGCCATAAAAAAGACCTTTCCTTTCCGGTTTTGCCGAGATACTCATGTTCTGCAGCCGCATCCCCGCCGAGCACGGCAAAGATGTCAACGACAGCAGACGAAAAGAGAGACGGCGGGCAGTGAAACCGCGCCGATATTTTTCCCTTTCCTACCAAATAATAGCACAGGATTTTTCATAATTCAACCGTTTTGCGAAAAAAGCGAAAAATCATACCTCTTTGATAGGATTTCCCACGCCGCTGCCGCCGCAGCACAGTGAAAGACACATTTTTTTGAGTATTTCATCTTCTTTTTCGGCAAGCGAGGCAAGCATTTTGCTCTTTATTTCAGCCGAAGCCGCGGCACTTTCGGCGTCGGCTGCCGCTTTTAAAACAGCGGATGACAGCCTGTCCGCGCCGCAGCTTTCCGAAAGTATTTCGCCGCGTCCCCACAGAGAGACAAAATCGAAAAGCTTGCAGTCCGCGCCGAGCCCCACAAACGGTACACCGCACGCTGCGGCTGCTATAAGGAAATGAAGCCGCATGCCTATCGCAAACTCTGCGCCGGACAGGATATACATAAGCCCCTCGAAGCTTACGGGAGATATGCAGCGCCCGCCGCATCGTTTTGCGGCGTCCGAGCAGATACCGAGGTCGGCTCCGTCGTGCATTGACACAAACAAAGGATACAGTCCCCGACTGCTGTATTCTGCGCAGAATTTTTCCAGGGTCTCTGTATTCATATTACCTATGCCGCGCAGACACACGGCAAAGTATCCGTATTTTTCGCGCCGCGTCCCGAGGGAAGCGAACCTCCACGCGGGGTCTGCCGCCACATGGGATCCGATGCCGAGTTTTTCAAGCCGCGCGGCTGAGGTATCATCCCTTACGCTTACTCGGTCCGCCTCAATAAGCGCGCGCCGCATATGCCCGCTTCTTTTAACATTGCCGACTCCGTTTGCGTACACGTAAAGATGACCGCACAGCTTTTTTCCGAGCAGCATCATTGTGCTGTAATATAAAAGACTGCGCCTGCTGGTATCGTCCTGCAAAAGTCCTCCGCCGCCGCTTATATAAAGGGACGATCTGCTCATTTTTTCGATTATCGCCGCTATGTTTGTTCTGCTCACACTGCAGACGCCGTACTGCGATGCGGTCTCTTTCGGGGTCGCCGACAGCACGCATATTTTTTCGCCGTCCATGACCTCTTTGAGACTTGCGCATATACCGCGAAGTATAGTCTCGTCCCCCAGATTGCCGAAGCCGTAGTATCCGCCTATTACAACGCCGCCTTCTGTCTTTTTCAAAGCCGCAGCCCGCCTTCCCTGTTTGCGCCGCCCTCGGCGCTTTCTTTCGCGCCTCAGCGGGCGCTTCTTACATTTTTACTTCTTCGCCGCACGCAGCGCTTTTCGCTCCGTCATACGGTATTTTTTCGTCTGCGCCGCGCGGAATATTATTTGCATATCGTATCGCTCTTTCCGTATCCCCGCCGCTCCGACGCTTTATCCTTCTTTGCTCCGCAGCGCTTTTACGTCCCGCGCCGTGCGGCGCCTTTTCGCGCCGCAGACCCACACAGCGCCTCTTTTTACATAAGTATTGACACCGCGGCGCCCGAATAAACGCACAGGCGCAATTTTTAACTTGATTAAACGATACGGAAATGGTAAAATATTGTATACAGTTATACGCGCAGGAGCATATATGAAAAATACCGTTGATATACTGGACGCATCAAAGATCGGCTCGCTCTGCCACGGACTTCCGAGACCTGAAGTGTACGACACGGCGGACAGCACGAACAATACAGCAAAGCGCCGCGCCGAGGAGGGTTGTCCGCAATTTCTCTGCATTGCCGCCGACAGTCAGACAAACGGGCGCGGCAGACTCGGCAGAAGCTTTGCGTCTCCCCGCGGCAGCGGGCTTTATATGAGCGTTGTTCTCCGCCCGTCCGTGCCTTCCGAGCACATCACTCTCATAACCCCCGCCTCGGCTGTGATCCTGTGCCGCGCGGCGGAGGAGCTTTTCGGCATTTCCCCGTCAATCAAATGGGTGAACGACCTGTATCTCGGCGGCCGCAAGATATGCGGCATACTGACGGAAGCCGCCTTCTCCCCCGACGGGCATGCGGAATACGCCGTTGTGGGAGCGGGCATAAACATGTACCGTCCCGAAGGTGGGTTTCCTCCCGAGATCGCCGACAAAGCCGGGTATATGCTGGAAGCGGCGCAGTCCGACGCGCGCAGCCGTATGTGCGCGGCGTTTATCCGCGGACTATCCGATGTATGCGCCGGCCTTTCCGACGCGGACAAGAGAAAAAGCATTGCCGACGAATACCGCAGGCGCTGCTTTGTCATAGGCAAAAGAGTGACATTTATAAAAAACGGAAAAAGCGTTTCGGCAACGGCGGTCGATACCGACGACTGCTGCCGACTGATAGTAAAGCACGACAGCGGAGAACTTGAGGCGCTCTCCACCGGCGAAGTCAGCGTCCGCATCGAAAACACGGGCAGCATATAATATTTATATTCACCGCCGCAAAGTTTAAGAACCCATGCCACTTTTTAGTATTCTATTGACCTTGCGTGCGTTTTGTTTTATAATGTAGAAAGAACGTTATAAGGAGGCAGAATATTGAAGTTTAAGAAGAACGAAAAATACGCCTCGATAGCTTTATACGCAAGCATTTCGGTCATAATATGCGCAATTATCATTATGTGCATATTCCGTTTTGACGCCGTTATGCAGTATATCGGCAGGTTTTTCTCTGCCATATCTCCCCTTGTTTACGGCTTTGTTTTTGCGTATCTGTTCAATCCTATCATGAACATGTACGAAAAAAAGGTCCTGAAATTCAAGAAATCAAAAAAGGATCTTCACATTCTGCGGCGCACGCTGTCAATTATTCTGACACTTTTGACGGTATTTGCGGTTGTCGCCGTCATACTGTATGCAGTCATCCCCCAGACCGTCAAAAGCTTTGAGGATCTGGGCAGCCAGCTAAACAACTATATAACGAACATCCAGCGCTTTGCCGACGGCATTGTCACAAAGCACTCGGAAAAGTTTTTGGGCGAGCACTATGAAACGCTTGCCGCACTTCTGGCGGAATACGATATATCGCTGAGCATAAAGGATATACTTTCAAATTCGTACACTTTCCTGCAAAGCGCGCTGAACTATGCCGTTGACTACGGCGGCATGATTGTAAGCCAGGTCATAAACGTGCTGCTGGGCATAATCATCGCGGTATACTTCCTTGTATACAAGGAAAAGATCTGCGCGCAGACGAAAAAGCTCTTCTCCGCAATGCTTTCAAGGCGCGCGTACCTGAACACGGTGCGCCTCGCCAGATACACGCATAAAACGTTCGGCGGCTTTATCGTCGGCAAACTTATAGACTCCGTTATAATCGGACTTATAAGCTTTGTGGTATTCTGGGCTTTCAAGATCCCGTACTACCCGCTGCTTGCCGTTATTGTGGGGATCACAAATATAATTCCTACATTCGGTCCCATATTCGGCGCCATATTCGGAGGGCTGCTCCTTCTCATCGTCGCGCCTGACAAGGTCATTCTCTTCCTCATAATCGTTCTGATAATCCAGCAGGTGGACGGCAACATCATCGGGCCGAAGATCCTCGGCAGCTCAATAGGAATAAGCGCTTTCTGGGTCGTTATCGCCATATTCGTTTTCGGCGGCTGCTTCGGATTTGCCGGAATGATATTCGGCGTTCCCGCGACCGCGGTCATATATGCCCTTGTAAAGCAGTGGTCGGAGAGACGGCTGCGTCACAAAGGATACCCGAGCCACACGGCGTACTATGAAAACGATCCGTCTCCCGAGACCGATAAGATCGACGCGGGTCAGGTGTTTATAGACAGCGACACGGACGTTCCCGAGCCGAGCGCGGCGGACGATATTCCCGATCCCGTAAAGAAAGACAAGCCGCCGATCACAAAGCGTATTTCGGCATTCTTTAAGAAAAAGAAAGACAAAAGCAGCAAAAAGTAAAAGATATTCCGGTGCCGCACGTACCGACGCAGAGCGGCGCCATGCACTGAAAGGACACATTGAAAAATGAAAAGACTGTTCACTTCCGAATCCGTGACCGAGGGACATCCCGATAAAATATGCGACAAGATCTCCGACGCTATCCTTGACGAAATTCTCCGTCAGGACCCCGAAGCAAGAGTTGCCTGCGAAACATTTGTCACCACCGGACTTGTAAACGTTATGGGCGAGATCACCACAGAGGCATATGTTGATATTTCAAACGTAGTTCGCGAGACTATACGCAAGATAGGCTACGACCGTGCAAAATACGGTTTTGACTGCGATACATGCGGCGTTCTCAGCTCCATACACGAGCAGTCTCCCGACATTGCCATGGGCGTTGACCGCTCTCTTGAGTCAAAGAACGGCGAAGGCGACGGACTTGACACCGGCGCAGGCGACCAGGGCATGATGTTCGGCTTTGCATGCGACGAAACTCCCGAGCTTATGCCTCTGCCCATCTCCATCGCGCACAAAATGGCAAAGAGGCTCACAGAAGTCAGAAAGAGCGGACTTCTCCCCTACCTCAGACCTGACGGAAAAACGCAGATTACCGTTGAGTACGACGAAAACGGTATACCCCGCAGAATTGATACGGTCGTCGTATCGACTCAGCACAACCCCGATGTTGATCTTGAAACCATACGCAAGGATATAAAGCACCATGTGATACTGCCTGTTGCGGGCGAGCTGTGCGACAGCGACACCGTGTTCCACATAAATCCCACCGGCAGATTTGTCATAGGCGGTCCCGCGGGCGACACGGGACTTACGGGCAGAAAGATAATCGTTGACACCTACGGCGGATACTCCCGTCACGGCGGCGGCGCTTTCTCCGGAAAAGATCCCACTAAAGTTGACCGCAGCGCCGCATACATGGCGCGCTACCTTGCCAAAAACATTGTTGCGGCAGGGGCGGCGTCTAAATGCGAGATCCAGCTTGCGTATGCCATCGGCGTCGCAAAGCCGGTATCCGTAATGGTGGACACCTTCGGCACAGGCAAGGTGGATGATCTGAAGCTTGAAGAGATCCTCTGCAGCCTTGTGGATATGCGTCCTGCAGCTATAATCGAGCGTTTCGGTCTTCGCCGTCCTATTTACTCCGAGCTTGCCGCATACGGTCATATGGGGCGTGAAGATCTCAACGCGCCTTGGGAAGCGCGCGACCTTGCGGAGGAGATCAAAAAGGCTCTCTGAGTTTGTTGCTATAACGGCAAATTCGCTGACCGCCCGGCTTCTCGGCGGCTCTGCTCTCTGTTTATCCGCAAATCGATATGAAAAAAGCCATACGGCGCCTTGCCGTATGGCTTTTCTTATGTTTTATAATAAAAAATGCGGCTGCGCTGCAGCCGCATTTTACCAAATTATTTATTAAACCTTGCGTAAAGCGTTTCGCTTGCGCCGAGTACGCTGTCGGGCTGAAGCTTTACGCCGTCGGCAGTATACCAGCCGTCAAAGACCTCTCCGCTCTTTACGGGCACGGGCAGGCATGAAGCGGTGCTGCCCGCGGCGACCTTCAGAGTGCCGGATGCGGCATCGCAGTCTGCCTTTGAAGCATATGCTGTAACTTTTCCGAGAATGTCAACCTTTATATAGCTTCCGACACGGCAGTTATCTATTATCCAATCTGCGGCTATGCCGTGACCTGAAAGCGCAAAGCATCCGTCGGGGATCTTATGGTTTCCGTAGTAGGAATAGAACTCCACGACGCGTCCGTCATAGCTTACGATCGCTTCTGCGCCGTATTCGTTTGTACCGGTGGTCGCCTTGCCCGCGCACAGTATAAGCTTATTCGCGGGGCGTCCGGTATTCATGTTGTAAAGCGACATTGACGATACTGCGCCGATCTTTCCGCCGTCGGTATCAAGCGAGATCGTTATCTCGTCAAGCCATACCGCGGTAAGTGTCGGATCGTCGCAGTCCGCGACTGTCATATCGGACGAAACGATCTGCCCTGCGGAGTTTTTCCATCCGCCGAAAGCATAACCGCTGCGGCTCGCTTCGGGAAGCGTGCCGTAGGCATTTCCGACCTCGAGCACAACGCCGCCGTTTGCGGCAAGATATGCCGCGCGGTTTTTGTAAACGCTTACTTTGTTCTGCGAAACGTTTACATACATACCGACTTCTATGTTGTCACGTATCCAGTCGGACATGGTTCCGTGACCTGAGAGCACGGTGCAGCCGTTCGGTATCTTGATATCGCCCCAGTAGAATGTTACGGATGCCACTCTGCCGTTTGAGTCTATCAAAGCCTCAGTGCCGTATGGGTTAGTGCCCGTGGTATCCTTGTCCTTGTACAGCACGAGCATATTCGTGCCGCGGCTTCTGTTCGTTCCCGAAAGAACGGCGGATGACACCGCGCCGTCCACTGTTCCGCCGCAGGGGTCAAATATGGCTGCGGCCTTTGAAGCTTTCCATTTTGCCTTGAGCGTTATATCGCCGCAAACCGCGGTATCCGCCGTGAACGCGGAGCCGTCCAGCGTCCAGCCGGCAAACGCGGCGTCGGCTTTAACTGCCTGCGGCAGAGAAAGCGCGAGAGATGCAAAGCTTTCGCCGTCGGCAATTTCGAACGATCCGGACTGCATATCGTATTCCGAGCGGCTGTTGTAAACGTATACCGTGGTGCCGCTCCAGTAAACATACTGACCTACGTGAACGTTTGCCAGTATCCAGTCGGACATGGTTCCGTGACCGGAGATCACAAATCCGAATTTCGGCACGTCGCTGTTGCCGCCGTAGTTTACGGAGATGACCTTACCGTCGCTTGCGACGCAAGCTTCTATGCCGTATTCGTTTGTTCCCGTTTTGGCAGTTCCCGTGATCACCACAAGCTTATTTGTGCCGCGGCCGGTATTTATGGAATTAACGGCAGTGTATGCGCACGGCACACTGATTTTTCCGCCCACCGTATCAAACTTTACTGTATCGGTCTTCTGCCAGAGCGCCGTAAGAGTTATATCTCCGTATATGTCAATTGTATCCGATGCCTTGACTGTTTTTCCGTTTTTGTCTGCCCAGCCGAGGAATGTATATCCGTCACGGCTCGCCGCGGGCAGCTCGCCGTATGCGCTGCCGTACTTCACCGTACGGCTATCGCCCATAGAGCTGCCGACGCAGGGATAAACCGTTACGGTGTTTCCTGTAACCTTTACATAGTCGCCGTCATGAACATTTGTATACAGCCACCATCCGCCGCTGCTGTGACCCGAAAGTACAAATCCGCCTGCTGGTATGGGGCTGTCGCCCGTTCCGTACGGGAAGGATCTGATGACCGTTCCGTCTGCCGCGACAATCGCCTCGTAGCCGTAGCTGTTTGTTCCGCTTCGCTTGCCCGAATCATACATAATAAGCATATCCGTACCGCGGGAGCGGTTTTTGCCGGAAAGTGTTCGGGTCGCCGTTTGTCCCGTAACAGTGCCGCCCGCGGGATCAAACTTAAGTGTTGTGGGCGCTATTTCCCAGCGGGCGCGGAGCACCATGCCTGCTTTGTCCAGAACGGTTTTTTCCGTCGCAAGCTTGCCGGACTCGGTATACCAGCCCTTGAAATCATAATATTCCTTAACGGGTGTCGGCAGTTTGCCCACGGGCGAGCCCACTCGGACCTGCCTGTTCAGCGCCTCGTATGTATCTTTCGATTTATAAACGGTAACAGTGCCCGCATCGGCGCTGTAGCTTACATAGTTGCCGACCTCGGCATTTACGCACAGCCACCAGCCTGCGTTGCCGTGACCCGAAACAACAAATCCGCCTGAAGGTATACTAAGCTTGCAGGAGCCCCAGCCGGGAGCCTCAACTACCCTGCCGCTGCTGTCTACCGCTATCTCTGCTCCGTGAACGTTGGTATTTGTCTTGTCATAGCCGGCACTGCTCTCGTAAACTATCATCATGTTCTCGCCGCGTCCGCAGTTAAGGCCTGAAAGCTCAGCGGACACAGTGCCTTCAAAATAGCCCCCGTCGGTGTCGAATGCAACGGAAGAAAGCTCGCCGAGCTTCCAGTGTGCATAAAGCACCTGCGAAGAATGGGTCGCGCACACGGTCGAAGCGCCGACGCGCTCGCCGCCGTTTGCTTTTGTGTACCAGCCGTCAAATGAATATCCGGCGCGTGTCGCGGTGGGGAGGCTTCCGTATGCTTTGCCGAAAACGGAGTTATATCCCTGCGCGGCATAGCTTTGCGCATCGGAAAGCACATACACGCGGCACAATTCGCTGTCAAAGTATATGTATGAATCCTCACCGACGTATTGGTACAGCCAATGCATGCCCTCGCCATGACCGGAAATTACAAATCCTTTTGCGGGGATAGGGCTGTGAGACACGCCGTAAGACGGAGCAGCGGTCACCTTACCGTCAGCGGCGACAGTGGTCTCCGCGCCGTACGGATTTGTGGGGGCAGCCGAGCTTCCGAGCTTTGCATCGAAAACGGCAAGTGAATCCGCACATCTTGAAGTGTTATATCTGACGTCGCGCCAAGCTATTACGGGAGACGGAACGTCCCCGCCGTTTGCGTCAAAGAGCACCTGCGCGCCGAGACTGCCGCTTTTCCACTCGCAATAGTCGAGGCACAGCCAGCCGATAGGCGTTTTGCCCCAGCAATAGCCGTCAATGCTCTTTTTTGCCGTAACAGCGATCTGACCGCCCGCGGCGATCGAAGTGAGGCGCTCATATGCGGTGTCGGGGCCCTTGCGCACGTTGACTGACGATGTTGCGACCCATGTTTCAAAGCTTTCCGCAAGAGAATCCCACCCAAGGATAAGGCAGGCGTTATATGTCTTGTTTCTTCTTGTCTCGTACTTGCCGGCGATCTTGTCTGCCATAGCCGCGTTATACAGTACCTTAAGTGTGACCTTTTCGGCGCTGCCTGCGGCGCTTATTGCCGACGATGCAACTCTTGCGCTGCCTCCGCCGCCGCACTGATTCTCAATGTCGGCAAAAAACACAAGTGCCGACGGGTCCTTTATGCCGAGAGTCATACCGTGATTTATGTATACGGAAATATCGGAATATGCAAGCTTGTCCTGCTCGGTATGGCCGACCGAGCTGTCCATAAGCGCGGAAAGACGTGTCTTTTCGTCCGATGTGAGCACTCTTGACGACCATGCGGTGGATGACGCTGAGGTTATCTCGTTATAAAGAGCCGTGCCGAGAAGCTTCTTCGCATTGGCCGCATCCCCTGCGACAATGGATTTTACAAGGCTGAGCGCGCGGTTGGCGTGCCACTGCAGCCATCCGACAC
>USKS01000001.1 GCA_900555345.1 uncultured Eubacteriales bacterium | reverse complement strand
CTTTCGGTATCAACTCTTGTTTCACCGTTATCTCCGGTATTGTTTCTGCCGCTTGTCGAATCGTCGCGTCTGTTGACAACCGTTGAGGTCTCCCCGCGGGAAGCTTCAAGAGCGGCTCTCAGTCTGTCACGCTCCGCGTCTTCTTCCTTCTTCTTTGCAGCAGCTTCTTCTTCGGCTATCTGCTCGGGAGTTTTGTTCGCGTCAGCATCGGTTACAAGTCTATATGCGTCCATATATTCATGATCGACTATAAGACTGGTCTGCAGGTCTCCCATTGCGTCGTTGAGCTTGTTATAGTATTCGATTATGTCGTCTTTCCAGATATCGTATGCAACCGAATAGTATTTGCTCGTATCCTTGTACTGTTTGAGAACGCTTGTGTTCTGATAGCAGAGGATGAAATACAGCGACGCGCCGTTTTCAATGCTCTTGAGCAGAGCGTTTGTAACGTCGCCCTCCATATTGACCGCATTGCCGGAATAGTTTACATATCCGTGGAGGACCAGTGCCTCGAAAGGTACAGCCTCACTTGCGTTGAGGTAGTTGGAGGATTCCGTGGGAAGCGATATGATATGGTCGGTATACTTGAGGGTATAAGCGTTGCCGCCGTTGACCATAATACCGTACTTTTCGCTGAGGGTCTCAAGAGCGGTCTGTGTATAGCCCTTGGAGTCCTCGCGGTTGTAAGGATCGTCCTCGTCAAAGTCGGAGTTAAGATCCGTACCGAGTGTTGAAAGGGATATGCCGCTGAGCCCGGACTTATCATACTTATCCAGCGCCTTTTCAAGCTTTGCAACAAAGTACTTGAATCTTGAGGGGGACATTATCAGACCGAACTCAGAGGAGAACTCCTGCGTTGCGGCGTCGTACTCGCGGCGGGACATATATCTGCCGTCCATAGACTTTGTATAGTCGCGCTTTGCAGAAACGCCGTCAAATGCGGCTGTTGATTTTACATACGCAAGATCGAAATCGGGATATACGCCGAAATCATTATCGCTTGCATATTCCAGAAGATCCTTGAATCCGGAGGAGCCGCCCACGGCACTTTCAAAGTCTACCTTTGCAGGGTATGTATTAAAAAGACCGTTATTGTAGTAGCCTGTAAGCCGGAAGTCGATATTTGTTATTCCCACATCGCTCAGCTCGTCGTACATGGTTTTAACATCGTCAAACGAAGTAAGCGGGGTGTTTACGGTTATCGGCACGGATGCAAACGTATCCAGAACAACTTCTGTACCGAGAGTTTCGATATACAGAGGCATACTGCTCTTTACGTCATCAGCCGTAAGTCTTGTGATCTGACCGGTCTTTTCGAGATAATTTCTGTAGACCTTTGCCATGCCCACATACGAAGCCTCGTATGTGCTCTCATCACTGCTGTCGCCGCCGAGAAGCGTATACTGTATCCTGTACGAACCGGAATACTTTCTGGGCGTGGTTTTCGTAACGGCGGAGTTGCCGTTTACGGAAACGGAGGCGGAAAGCTTATACTTATCCGACGGACGGGGCTCGAATATGGCGTAGACGTTGTTATATCCGTGCTGGTTGCCGCCGTGCTCGGATTTCAGCGTTGCCATGGAGTCGCCCTCGGTTATGACCGCGAAATATCCCATTGAAGTGGTGTTTCCGGTTTCAACCTGTTTGCCGGGATCAAGCTCGGACGCGGTATACTCCTTGACATCCTCAACCACGCCGAACACGGGCATTCTCATTGTTTCGGAGTGCTGACTGGAAATTTCGTGATATGCGAAGTCCTCGCCGTACATCTGACGGGAAACGTTATAGGTCTTGCCCTTTACGTCCTCAAAGCGGATCAGTGTGCCTGAGCCGTCGGGAATAAAGGTGTAGCCTGTATTGATGCTTCTGCCTGCGCCCATGTAAGGAAGCAGATCAATGCTCTTGAGTGCGAAGTTCTCCTCGTCGAAGCGGATACCGTTTGCGGGAAGTCTTGCCTCAAGACCGTCCTCGGAGATGGTATATTCGATTGCCATCTTGAAGTTCGGCGGAGCTTTATCGGAAACGGTATAATCACAGTCCGCATGGTCCTGATCCATTTCCTCATAGGTATAGTTGGGACAGTATGCTTTGATTATGCTTTCGCAGGTCTTAAGCTCTTTCGTTTCGATATCGGGCGTACATACGTACACGGCAAACTGCTTTGTTACCGGGAAGGACGCCTGAATTTCCTTGACCTGACGCTCTGTGAGAGATCTGTCGGAGGTATCGTAGAGCTTGTAGAAGGACATAAGTCTGTCAAGACTTGCCTTATCTGTTATTTTTGATTTGATGAGAAGTTCGAAGCGGTCCTTTGAGATCATTCGCGGCACCAGACGCGTGGTCGCTATCTCACCGATAGTGTACTCAACACGGATACCGTTTTTGATGTTCTTGACCGTGATCTGATCGCGGAGCGCAGCCTCTTTATATGAGTACATGGTAGATTTTGTGCCGTTTGCCTCATATGTGACCGCTATCTGCGACATAAGCTTCTGTCTTGTTGCAGCCGAGCCGCGGTTTACACTGCCGTCTGCAAGGTCATAAGGGTTGGAGAACAGGTAGTTGTTTGTGCCTGTTTTCACAAATGCGATCTCGCCGCTGTAATCGTCGATATACAGATCGTATCCGTCCTGGCTTTTTGCGAGACGCATGGTAGCGATCTTCTCCTCGGGGCTTTTGAAAGCCTCTGCGAGGTAGTCGGTGTGTTTGACCTCTTCGTCCGTGCTGCTGTCATCCGCAGCAAACACGCCCACGGTACCGGTAAACACCGCACCGACGACTGTGATCAGGGCGAGGACGGCACATATCATTTTTTTCATTTTCATGTTTCGTTTCCTCCCTGACTATATTCGGTACTGTATCTCTTCGACTATACCGTAGATAAAGGATATCATCTTTGTAAGCAGCGTTGAGAAGAGCACTGCAAAGAACATTATGAACACCATGCCCACGATTGTTCCGATCGCCGTAAGAAAGCTCTTGCCGAGCGAATAGTCATGCGTTATCATCATTCCGAAGAAGATGAGTAAGCCCACCCACGCAAAGGCTATACCGTTGAACATGCTTACCAGTGCGGACTCATCAAGAGTGAGTGCGTTGGAAATTGCGGTCGTGGGGATTATGATGAGCGGCAGGGGAAGCAGCGCATAGCAGCTTGCCACAAACACATCCTTGAATGTGCCCTCGCCCTCGAACAGAGTTGTAAGACACCAGTTTGCTATTACCCACAGCATGAGAGGCACCAGTATGGAGAGCAGTGTTCCAACCGCGCTGCTGAAGCCCTTGCTGTACAGGTATCCGCCGCCGATGCCCTGATAGAACACTGCAAGCACCGTTACTATCAGTATGATTATCGAGCCTCTGACGCTGCCGCGCTTTTCGTGCTTCAGATCCCAGAAGCCGTCAAACGGGTGGACTATAACGTGGAAGGCATACAGCAGCTCTTCCTTTATATTTTTCTGTCCGACCTTCAGCGCGATGGCTTTGTTCTTCTTTGATGCAAAGCCCGCGAACTTCGCGATAGCTACTATCGCGGCGATTATAACTACGGGAACTACCCAGAAGTACTTGGACATCCAGTCTTTTCTGACTTCCTTGAACGCCTTGGAATAGCCCTCGGCGTTGGAGGCGTCCTTGTAGTACTGCATAGCGCCTTCGTAGTCCTTATCACGGTACTTTGCAGCCGCGATGCCGTTGTAGGCAACGTCGAAGTTGTTGTTTCTCTTGAGGATCTCCGTCCAGTCGTCCACCTCGGCGTCATAGTTGCCGGTGTTCTGATTTTCCAGAGCCTTTATAAGTATGTTGCCGTACTCCGTACGTCTGTACACGGTAAAGCTGCCGCTGTCGGAGTCGAGCAGGATCATGTTGTCGCCCTGATAGCATACCGACTTGATAGCTGCAATGGAGCCCTTCTGGTTACCTGCGTCGCCGAAGGCGAAGAGCAGGTTGCCCTGCTGGTCGTAGGTGAACACCTTGGAGCGCTTCTGGTCGATTATGGACCAGGTGCCCTGGGGACCCACAGCCACGTCAACAAGAGTTGAGGGACCGTATACCGTATCGTTTTCGTCGGTGGAGTACTTGACCTCGCCGTTGGGGGCGAAGAAGCCCTTTCTGTTCATTACGTCGCTGCCGCTGGCGTTCAGCTTTTTAACGGGAGCGTAGTCGCTGCCGGTCGCGCTTGCCTGAGCGTCCTCGTCAAGGGAGGAGGAGGTGACGTATATGAAGTTTTCGTCGTCGATGGTTATGTTGTTATACTCGGAGGAAACGTACTGTACATCCGACGCGGAAGAGGGTCTTACGTTTCTCCAGAATATCTCCCACGCGGAGAGCTTTACCTTCTGAGCGCCGATGTAGCCGTAGAAGCTGCCGGTATCGCTCATTACGATAACGCCTTCGTATGTGGTGGAGGAGACGATGAACAGTCTGCCGTAGGAGTCGACCGCGACTGCCACCGGCTTGTATATGGTATCCGTATTGAACAGTGCGCTTTCGGGCTGCTTGACCGTTTTCACAAAGTTGCCCTTGAGGTCAAACATTACGATTCGGTTATTGTCCGTATCGCAGGCGTATATGTATTTGTCGTTGACAAACAGTCCGGATACGCCCTTGAAGCCGTCGCGGACGCCCTGCTCGTTTACGAAGTCCGTTATTGTGAACAGGTACTTGTAGTACGAGTCAAGAACGTATATCTTGTTCTCGACGCCGTCGGAAAGGTATACCTTATTGTCGGTGCCGATAGCAACGTCCTTAAGTCCGCTTATCTTTACGTAGTTGTCGTTTGCGTCCTTGCCGATATACTCGGAGTCAACAACGACATCGGGTACATACGCGTCCGGAGACTCCATAACGAAGCCGTCTGCGGAATATATATATGTAGAGTACGGAGCTGCTGCGGAGGCTGCTGTGGTAAGCACCATAAGCAGGGCGCCTGCCACGAGGAGTATTCTTATTATTTTCTTCATAAAAACCTCCTCAGTCTTTCATACCGCTTGTACCCATCGTCTCGATTATCTTACTCTGAGATACGATGAATACGATAATGGGTATCATCATCATAATGACACCGCTTGCTGCCTGCGCGCCGGAACGAACGATACCTGCGCTGAGCACCTGGGTCATTGCGTAGTTAAGTGTTTTGAGCTCCTCGCTGTGGATATAGGTGGAAGCACCGGTGTTCCACAGACCCTGGAAGGAGTAGATTATAAGCGTCAGCCATGCGGGCTTTACCATGGGCATTGCGATGGACCAGAAGATCCTGAACTCGCCTGCGCCGTCAAGCCGCGCACTCTCCAGAATGGAGTTTGTGATGCTGGAATCCATGAACTGCTTCATGAGGTACAGACCCAAAGTGGACGCCCATGCGGGAACTATCAGCGCGAGATATGTATCCATCCAGCCAAGCCACGAGATAAGGATGAAGGTGATAACTCCGCCGACGGTAGAGCCTATCATCAGTGATTTTTCCACAAGCCAGAAGCAACCCTTGCGGCCGGGGAAAGGGATCTTTGAAAGCGCGTATGCGCACAGGCTGGAGAGCACCAGGTTGCCGAAGGTACCGCAGAAGGTGATGAACACCGTGTTGAATATGTACCTTGAGAAGGGCACCCAGCTTTCGCTCATCAGGGTGAACAGGTCTGTGTAGTTATCCCATGTGGGGTTTATTACATAGAACTTCGGGGGGTAGTAGAACAGCTCGTCAAGAGGCTTGAAGGACTGCATTACTACGTAGTACAGGGGCAAAAACATTATAGCGCCCAGTATAATAAGGAATATTGTAATTCCTACGTCGCCGCCGGCGCTTCTGGAGAGGACGACGGTGTGATGTCTTGTTCTGAGTTTTTTCACCGTCACTCACCTACCTTTGCAAGCAGCCGCTGAACGAACATATTCGCGCCGACCATTATAAGGAACAGCACAAACGATATAGCGGACGCATATCCCATCTCCATACGGTTGCCCGAATACTCCTCAAGGTGATGAGCTATCGTATACGCGCAGTAGTCAGTTGAGGGGTTTCCGGCAAGGGCGGTTACGACCGCGCCGAAACCGAAGGAGCCGGTTATTGCCATGACAGCACCGAATCGGAGCTGGCTCTTCATGTTGGGAAGGGTCACATACCACAGCTCCTGCCAACGGTTTGTGATACCGTCAACCGCCGCTGCCTCAAACTGGCTGCGGTCGAGTCCCTGCAGACCCGCGATAAAGCTGAGGAACGCCGTGTTCAGCGACATCCACAGGGCAATCGCTATACACAGGGGCATGATCCACTTTGTGTTCTGGAAGAACAGGATAGGTGAATCGATTATTCCGAATTTCAGCAGCCAACCGTTTACAAGGCCGTAGGAGTCGGAGGCGAATATGTAAGAGAATATGGTATACGCACCGCCGGCTATGGAGGGCGCATAGAATATAAGGGTTACGAACGCTCTCATCTTGGGGCTCAGCTCGTTAATGAACCATGCAACGCAGAAGGAGAGCAGATATGATGCCGGACCTACCGCTACCGCAAACACCAGAGTATTTTTCAGCGCGGTTATGAAAAGGTCGTCATCAAGGAAAAGTGTGATGTAGTTGTTCAGTCCGACCCAGTTCGGCCACTGAAGCATATTATAGTCTGTAAGGCTGACGAAGATAGAGGCTACGACAGGAATTACAGTGAAAAGGAAAAACAGGATCATAAACGGTGCTACCATCAAGTATCCTATTTTATACCGTTTCATAAGAAGCCACGTCCACTGGCGTTTTGTCATATTGCCGTTTCGTGTGGCATCTTTGGTTTTCTTAGCCATGACTTTTTCTCCCGTTCAAGATTTCAGCGGGGCGGAGCGGCGCTCCGCCCGCCGTTTTATGTCTATATAACAATAGGAAGGAATTTATTTCTTTTCGACCCATTCCTTATAGGTACAGGTCTCTCCGTCGTATTTGACGGCGTTCTGCCATTTTGTATGGCTGTCAACTGTGATCTTGTTGTCTTTCATCCAGTTAACGTAGGTGTATTCCTTTGCACCGTCGCGGTTGTCCTGGATATATGTAGCGTTGCTTTCGGGATCGACTCCCTCGAGCTCTGCCCAGTATTCCTTCCATTCGTTGAAGGATTCAAAGCCCATGTAGTCTTTGATAGCCTGCCACTCGTCGTTTATCATCAGGTTGAACTCTTTACGTTTACGCGTAAGCTCTTTATTGATGGTATCAACATAGCTGAGAAGCTGGTCGGAGGGATCCTCTTTTTCGTTATAAGCCGCGTTGAACGCGAAGGAGCTGTAACGGCTGACGTAGTAGTTGCCGGGGTATGCCTCGATTGCAACGGTATGGTTGATGCACTTATGAAGCGTTGCGGCCTCGCTCTCGGACCAGGGAAGCTCTTCAAATGCGTCAAGGTTTGCTACCTGCTGCTTTGCGGAGGGACCGAGCAGCGCCATCATCTCGTCGGAGTAATCGACCTGGAAATCCTTGTCGCTGTACCAGTCGAGGAACGTCCATGCAGCCTCGTCGTCGCTTGTGCCGCGGGGGATTATGATACCCGTTATGGCGGAAACGGAGGTGTGATCGACCTCACCGGTTTCTTCGTTGCGTGTGCCGGGGATCTCATAGAAGCTCCACAGTCCCGCGATTTCGGGGGCAAATACCACCAGTGTGTTATAGAACGAATATGCGCTTATGAGCACGGGGATCTCACCGGTCTTGAAACGGTTTTCGGCGCTGTACGATATAGGCAGCGAATACTGTGTAAACATGTTGCACATATACTCAAACGTATCCAGTGCCTTGTAGTCGTCGAATCCGATGGACATACCCTCGTCTCTCCAGTACTGACCGCCCGCCTGATACAGGAATACGGTGAAGTCCTGGGTCATTCCGATCTCCATGTTGTTGAACTGGAGAATAGGAACCATGCTCATGAGATCGTCCCATGTTTCGGGAACGCTGAGTCCCAGATCGCTCAGAATATCGTTGCGGCAGAACAAAACCGGGAAGGTCTGCGATACCGGAACGGCATATGTTGTTCCGTAAAGGGACAGCGGCGTTTTTGCTGAATCCGCGAAGCGGGACATAACTTCGTCAAACGTATCGTAATCGTTCAGCGGAAGCACCGCGCCTCGGATAGCCATATCGATGGGGTTCGTCGCGTCTATGGAGGCGTCCGGTCCGACGCCCGCAAGGATCGCCGGAAGCAGTGTGCCGGCTGCTACCAGCTTGATGTTTACGTTGGTGTTATATTCCGGCGTGTAGCCGTTATTTACAAGGTTCTTTATGATCTGAGCCTGGTCTCTGCCGGAGGTAGTCCATACCTCAATGGTCTTTTCCGACTTTGCGCCGTCTTCGCCGATAGCGTTGTAGTCGGTGTAGAAGCTGGCTATGAACTTCTGGATCTCAAACCAGAATGCCTGCCATCCGTTTGCCTCTCCCTTGGGCAGTGAGCTGCCTGCGGGCTGAACTATGATATAGTCCATTTCAAGGTACTGGGTAGTAACGTCGGAAAGCCATGTGCCAAGCGACGATACCCACTCTTTCAGAGAGGACAGGTTTGCGGCGATCTCCTTTTCGTCGGAAGACATCTTTTCGACAAGCACCGCTGCCTGCTCAAGCGTTGACGTATTGTCCGACTTTATACCGTTGATCTCTGAAATGTAGTCAACAAGCTGATAAAGTATGCTGGACTGTACGCCGAGGTCTGCGACGACTGTAGGCATCGAACGTGTAAAGCCGTAGTCACGGTATTCGTCGGGATCGGCGCCCGTAAGCTCTACTATACGCAGATAGTCGTCGTTCAGGCTGTCCACGACGGAGTTCACCTGACGCACAACGTCAGCAAGGCTGCCGAGACCCACCTCAAGTTCGATGGTGTGCCTGCCTTTTTCAAGGTAGAACTGAAAATCGTTGTTGCCGTCTCCCAGGTTTCTTACCTGCCACTTGTTATCGTAAGGGAACTGGCAGTCCTTAGCCTCTTCGAAGGGATACTCACCGTCGATCCTTACGGCTCTGGAGGTGTACATACCCTTGAGCTGATCCTGCGCAAAGCGGATGCCGATCTCGTAAAGACCGCTCGCCTCGCACTCGAACTCATATCTGATCCACTGGCCGTTGGTGACCCACTTGTCGCCGCCCATGGTATTTCTGTATATCTTGGACTTGTGCTGGGGGCTTGTGATAGCCGAAGCGCGGTCGTATACCGGGTAAACGGTGTAGTTGGAAACCTGTGCAGGGGTCTCCGCCTCAAAATATACGGTGTCCGCGTCGGCGCTCTCGTAGCCTTTTTTCCCGTACTCTGCGAGAACTTCCTCGTATGTGGGAAGCTCTTCATAGGAATACACGCTGATCTCCGCGAAGTAAGCCTTGTCGCGTACTCCGTCGAGAGTTACGGTGTTCTCGCCCTCTTCGAACCAGAACTCGAGCGGATCTCTGTAATAGCCGTCGTTGTCCTTTACGGAGTGGGTGATCCATTCCTGGCTGAGATACGCATCGGGGCGAAGCTCGTTGCCGGACGCGTCCACTTCGAAAACATTGTCTCTGTCGGAAACATCGTCGGTAGCGTACTTGAAGCTCCATACCTTGTTGAAGTCCTGGTATCTCGCCTCGGAATAAGGCGTTTTGCCGTTGAGCTTGAATATGCGCTCGATGTCCGTGGTTTTTTCGTTCTCGGCGCGGTACTTGAAGCTTACGCAATACCAGCCCGCCTTGGGAACATCGACTTTCAACGAAACGGATCCGCCCTCGCAGACGAGGATACAGTCCGTACCGTCAACGGTCGCTTCTTCCACATCCGCCGTGGTCACCTCGGGATCGGTCACGTAATCCGTTGCGGGGATCGTAACGTTTTCTCCGGTGCGCATGTCGGTACTGTAGTTGTATTTTGACTTGTAGCTCTCGTAGTTGATGAGAGCATAGTCCGTTCCGAGCTCGGTGAGCGTATCGGACGAACTATCCGAAGCGGCGCCGCTGCTGCCGTCACCGTCGGCGGCAAACGTCGTCACTGCGGAGCCAATAAGCAAAGCGAGCGCCAGCACAAGCGCCGTAAGCTTTTTGGTCTTTGAGTTTCTCATAAGAACCTTCCTCCTGCGTAGTGTGTCCGCAGAATGCTTTGCGCGCGCGGCGCAGGTAAGATCTGCGGATCGGAAAAGGACAAAAATGCAGTTTTTGCCCTTTTTTGTATACACTTCATGATATCACACCAGCCGCTCGATGTCAAGTTTCTACATAATAATATGCCGAAAGCAAAATGCTCACTCATGAAGTTATTTTTGCCGCGCCGCGCCGACATATTTTCGGGGCGTTTCCGAGCGTTTTCGGAGGTGCTGCGTGAATTATTTTTGCATGGTAAATTTTAGTTACCTTACGGGCGGATATACAGACATTTTTACAAAATACGGCACATTATAGCGGATTTGCGCAAGCATAAGTAATTTGCAGTTACTGTTTTGACAATCGGGGACATTTCCCGCTATTGTAGCATTTGTAAAAAATCGGTAACATTTTTATAGCAATTTGCACAAAATATCCGCCGTTTTTTCTCCGTATGTCCATTTTGCACAAAATATTAATTTTCTGAAAAGAAACATGGCATATCCGATTAAGTCGGTAAAAATTCCGGCTTTCCAGGCAAAAACGCGCACGTCGCACGCCGGTATGTTCAAAAGCATGACAGGCGCGGCGGACGGTTAAGCGACGGCATGTCCTCACCGCGCGCCGATACTTTTCCGTGCCTTCGACCACACCCCGAAGCAGCACCCAAAAAGCACGGGCCTACCGTGCGCCGGCGTTTTTGTTTCGGAAAGCACGTGTGCTGCGCAGGGTGCGGCGGTGCCGTATGCCCAACGCGCACGCCATCGGGCGGCGGGCGGCGGGCACGCGGACTTGAAAGCCTATATCTGCGCCCGAGTCTTTGACGCAATGATCGCGGCAGGCAGCGGACACGCGGGCTTGAAAGCCGCGGATTCTCCCGCACCAGGAACAAAACGGCGCGTTCGGAAAAGCTACCTCTTTCGGGCGCCGGCGCCTGCCCTGCCCGAATAATGCGGCAAGCTTATGGGAAAAATCAGAACGGATACCTATGTGAATCGAGGAGGACTGCAATGCGAAGGACCGTAAATTTACGTATACAAAAGCTCTCGCGGCGCGGGGGCTCGGGCACAGCGGCGGGTCGCGGAAGCTCAGGCACAGCGGCGGGTCGCGGAAGCTCGGGCACGGCGGCGGGTTGCAGAGGCTCATACAAGGCGGCAGGCTTCGGTGACACATACAAGACGGGCTTCGGTGACACATACAAAGCGGCGGAACGCGGAAAGCTGTGCGCGGCGCGCCGTACCGCAGAATATAAGACGTCTGCCCGCCGCAGGCTTGCCGACACCGTTGTACTTGTACTGTGCTGCATCGCAATTGCGGCGGGCGTCTGCGGCACCGCCGCCGTGCTGCTCATCACGGGGACAAACAGCGGATACAGAAGCGTTTCGGCAGAGCCGGACGGTGCACGCGCGGCGCTCAGCGACGCGGAGCGTCTGCTGCTGTGCCGCTTTATCTGCGCCGAGTGCGAGGGAGAGCCGTTTGTGTGCAAGGTATCCGCCGCGGCGGTGGTCATGAACAGGATCGAGAGCGAATACTACCCCGGATGCTGCGCGAACGTCATATTTGACGCAGGCGCTTTTTCATGCGTTTCCGACGGAACCATCTCCGACAAGCGAAGCGATGGCGAGATGCGCTCCGCCATGCGCGCGATAGAGCTTGCCGAGGGCGGCGAGGACCCCACGGGCGGCGCTTGCTCGCTGGGGCACGTGGGCGAGGGATTTCGCGGCGCGCTGCCCGAAAAGATCACGTTCGAAGCCGGAAACATGGTGTTCGGAAATCCGTAAATACGGCGCCCCCGCGCGGCAGCAGCATCGTTTTCGGATGTGCGCGCGGCGGCGGTATTTCGAAATGTGCGCGGCAAAATACGCGGCGCCTCCCGGTCCGCGCCGAAATAGCGCCCCTCAAAAAGCTCAGCCGCGCGGCAGGATCTGCGTCGGCGCCCGGTCGGTCATACGGAAGCGCATTATGCGCGGCACGACTCGCACTGTGCCGCCTGACCCGCGCTGTCCATCCGACCCGCACCGTACTACCCTATCCGCACCCACGCTGTCCGCCCGATTCGTTCCGCCGAAATATTTTACCGTTTTGCGGTTGACAAACGCCGCGTTTGCGCTATCATATTACATGAGCCGCCGAGGCGGCATTACGGCAAAGAGGCACGGTATATCTCACATGGAAGAACTGAAAAGCACCGACACGTCCGCCATCAGAGCGTTTATATTCGATCTGGACGGCACACTCTGCAACACCCTGCCCGATCTTCTGCGGGCAATGAACGCAATGCTTTCCCGCATGGGCTATCCCGAGAGGAGCCGCGAGGAGCTTCTCGGCTTTATCAACCGCGGAAACAGATATTTCGTATGGCGCAGCCTGCCCGACGGCGCGGCAGAATCCCCCGACGATCCTCTTGTGGACCGCGCGATGGTGATAAACGCCGAAGAATATCTGAAATGCTACGTCTGCGAGACATGCGAATACGAAGGGATGACAGACGCGCTGCGCACGCTTAAAGCGCGCGGAATGCGCCTCGGGGTGCTCACAAACAAGCGCGACCGCTTTGCAAAGCTTATCGTTGAAAAGCTTTTCCCCGGCATATTCGACGTTGTACGCGGAAATACAGACAAAATGCCCGCAAAACCCGATCCCGCGCCGGCGCTTGAGGTTGCAGAAAAGCTTGGCGCCGCGCCCTCGGAGTGCATTTTTGTGGGAGATTCGGATATAGATATGCTGACGGCAACGAATTCCGGTATGCTGCCAGTCGGTGTTCTCTGGGGATACAGGGACAGAAAGTGCCTGACGGATGCGGGAGCAAATATACTATTATCGCGCCCGGGCGAGCTTTGCGATATCATCCGCTGAACGCGCGGTTTGCAAAAATATTATATTTAGGTGCATATATATTCTCATCGTCTATTTTGAAGATACGGCGCAAAAAAAGAAGCCATGCTTTCGCATGGCTTCTTTTTCAGCCGTCCGCGCGGCAGCTTGTGCGGTGTCCCGTCAGACGAGGGAGAGGTGCGGCGCTGCCGACATTTTCGCGGAAATATCTATATATAAAAGCTCCGCCGGCAACGGCCCGGCGCTGCGCGTCTCTGCCGCGCTTCTCCCGACGCTCGGGCGATGCGTCGTTCAGCCGCGCGGCGTTTTCCGATGCCGCGCCGCCTTAGAAAAGCTTTGTTTCGCGCTTTCTTTCGGGTGCCCGTGCGCCGCAATTCTTTCAGCCCTTGAGCCCTCTCGCCTGGCGATCCATATCCTCTATGACTATATCGAATATCTCGCCGAGGGTCGCGCAGTACTCCAGCACCTTCCACGGTTCGTTCGTGTGAAAATGAATTTTTATAAGTTCCTCGTCGCCTACCGCAAGCAGGCAGTCGCCCTTGAAATTCTCCGTAAACCAGTCTCTGACCGCGTCCTCGTCAAGATCGTTTCCCTCTATGAGAAGCTGCGTATCGTACTTATACTCAAGCATATTTTGCCTCCGTTTTTTTGATCTGTGTCGGATATATTATATCCCGAAGCGGCGGAAAAAGCAATTCCCCTCGCGAAATTTCGCGCGGGGAATTTTTATATATTCGGTCAGCCGAAAAGCTCGTCGCAGCCTGCCAGCCGCAGACCCGACGCCGCAAGCTTTTTCTCCGATTCCTCGCTGTGCGACATGCGGAATATCATATACGCGCTGCCCTTTCTGTGCGACACGAACGCGTACGCGTACTCTATCTCAATACCGGCGTCCGTTATTGTGCCTATGGCTTTTGCCATGCCGCCGGGCGCGTCGTCTATCTCAACGGCGATAACGTACGTTGTTTTGCAGGCGTATCCCGCGTTCTTTAGTATTTCAACCGTTTTTTCGGGGTCCTCGACAATTATGCGCAGTATGCCGAAATCGCGCGTGTCGGCAATGGACAGCGCTCTGAGATTTATGCCGTTGTCGGCAAGCACGCGGCATACGCCGGAAAGCGAGCCCGCCTTGTTTTCTATAAATACCGATATCTGTTTTATTCTCATTGCAGTGCCGCCTTTCTTTTGATTATATAAGCTTTCTGCGATCCACAACTCTTACCGCCTTGCCCTCGCTTCTCGCAATGGACTTGGGCTGTACAAGATGCACCTTGGGATTTATGCCGAGCATTGTCTTAAGCGCCGCGGAGAGAGAATGCTCCATCTCCGTCATCTCGCGCACCGTGTCGGACAGACGGTCCTCGGGGAGCTCCACATACACGTCAAACGTATCCGTCGCGCCCACTCTGTCCACAACTATCTGATAGTTTGCGGTATATCCCTGCTGCAGAAGCACAGCCTCTATCTGTGACGGGAAAACGTTTACGCCGCGGATTATCATCATATCGTCGCTCCTGCCCATGGGCTTGCACATTTTGATATGAGTTCTGCCGCAGGAACATTTTTCCCTTTTCAGGATACAGATGTCGCGCGTGCGGTAGCGCAGCAGCGGAAACGCCTCTTTATCAAGACTTGTGAACACAAGCTCGCCCTTTTCACCCTCGGGAAGAACCTCGCCCGTATCCGGATTGATAATTTCGGCGTAGAAATGATCCTCGTTTATGTGCATACCGCTCTGAGCGGAGCACTCAAACGCAACGCCGGGGCCGGAAAGCTCCGTAAGTCCGTAAATATCGTATGCCTTAATACCGAGAGCCTTCTCGATATCGCGGCGCATTTCCTCCGTCCAGGGTTCCGCGCCGAAAATGCCGGCTTTAAGCTTTATATCATCGGCAGTGAGACCCATTTCGTGCAGCACCTCGCCTATGTACACCGCATATGAGGGCGTACAGCAGAGAACGGTGGAACCCAGATCGCGCATGAACTGTATCTGTCTTTCCGTGTTTCCGCTTGACATGGGCAGGGTGAGGCAGCCCAGCTTGTGAGAGCCGCCGTTGAGACCCGCGCCGCCGGTGAACAGACCGTAGCCGTAAGCCACCTGACAAATGTCGTTCTCATCCGCACCCGCCGCGGCGAGCGCACGGCAGCAGCAGTCGTCCCACAGGTCAATATCGTGCTGCGTATAGAAGGCTATAACGCGCTTACCCGTGGTACCGCTTGTGGAATGGATGCGCACGCACTCGGAAAGAGGACGCGCAAGCAGCCCGAAAGGATACGCCTCTCTCAGATCCGCCTTTGAAATAAAGGGGAGCTTTGAAATATCGTCTATCGACTTAATATCGTCGGGGCAGACGCCCTTCTCCTCCATAAGTGCCCTGTAGTACGGAACGTTGTCCCATACGTTTCTGACCTGGGATACGATCTTTTCGTTCTGCCAGCCCTTTATGGTCTCCGGCGAGGCGCACTCTATATCCTTCTGATAGTATTTTTCCATTGGTACCACTTCCTGACTGAAATTCTTTACTGTGATAAAGTTTATCATATGTGCCACAGTTTGTAAACAGTTTTTTCACGTGCGCGGCAAAAAATGCCGAAAAAGTCGTAAAAAGCGGCGAATGCGCCGCTCGGCGCATTCGCATCATCATTATTCAGGTGCCGTCGGTCGTGCCTTGCGGGGATATTTTCGATATTCGGGTGCAAACGGCAGTTATTCCGGACGGGGATCGCACGGCGGGACCCGACGGGATGCCGGAGGCAAAGCGGCAACGCGGTCTTTTCGTTATGCCTTTTCTCTCTCGAAGAAATACTTTTGGTTGTGGCTCTTTATGCTCTGCACAAGGCCCACAAGCAGATACATGGACAGCATGGATGAGCCGCCGTAGCTCATAAACGGCAGCGTTATGCCTATAACGGGCAAAAGCGCAAGACACATTCCTATATTTTCAAGGGTCTGCGCTATGAACACCGCCGCAACACCCGCGCACATATACGCGCCGTAGTCCTTTCTGGCGACCTTTGCCAGCCACAGAAGTCGAAAGACCATAACGCTCATAAGCACGATATAGGTAAAGCAGCCGAAAAAGCCGAACTTTTCGGCAAGGATAGCGAATATGAAATCGGTATATCCGAACGGGATGCTCGTAAACTGCGTGCCTCCGCGCCAGCCCGAGCCGAGGAAGCCGCCGGCGGCGATCGCCGCGCGGCTGCGCAGTGCCTGAAAGCCTATGCCCTGCGGGTCTCCCTCCGGCCAGAAGCCGTATATTATTCTGTCCTGCTGCTTTGTGCTGAGCATCTCCCACAGCAGCGGAGAACACAGCGCCATAATAGCTATCACCGCCGCAAAATACCAAAGAGAAAGCCCGCCGACCAGCAGCATTGAGGCAATGATGAAGAAGTATACAAGAGCAGAACCCAAGTCTCCCGTCAGAAGTATGAGCCCGCAGATAACGCCCGCGTGGACTGCCAGCGCAAGCACGTTTTTTATCTTGTTTATCTCGCCCTGCACAAGCTTTATGTGCCGGGAAAACGTTATTATGAAAAGAAACTTGCAGTATTCGGACGGCTGAATGTCAAAGGGAACGCCCGGTATTCGCAGCCAGTTTTTGTTTCCCTTTTCGCCCTCTCCGAACAGCACCACCGCCACCATGAGAACCACGGCGAGAACATAAAACCATTTGCCGTAGCGCGAGATTATTTTATCATAGTCAAGAAAGGCTATAACGAGCATGGCGCATATGCCCATTACGGAGGCAAGTCCCTGCACTATAACGTAGCGCGAGCCGTATTCGTTTGCGGCGCCCGCAAGAGTTACGAGAGAGAGCGCCGTCATGCCGAGAGCGCAGATGAGAACGACAAAATCAAGCCTGCGGAATTTCTCCTTAAGGCTTACGGAAAATTCTTTCATATGCCGTCCTCCCTTCGTTTTATCTCGGTACAGCCGCGCCGCAGCGCAAAAGCGCTTTAATTAAACAATACGCTCCGCCGGCACACGGCAAACGGAGCGTTGTTTTCTTATATTCCGGCGCGGTGAGGACCGTGATCGGTGCCCACACAGCCGCAGTTTCGGCGCATGGGAAAGTAAGCCGCGCCGCAGCCGGAGTTTTGTTTCGGAGCTTATATGGCTCTCCACTGCCGATACCGTATAAAATCAGTATGCGATAGCCCAGCAGACCATATGCTTCGCGGGCTTGCCGCAGCATACGCAGGTATCGGAGATGTGCTTCTGTTCAAAGGGGATGCAGCGGCTGCCGACGCCTGTCTCCGCCTTTACCTTATCCTCGCACGCCTCGTCTCCGCACCACATTGCCATAACAAGTCCGTCGCCGTTCTCCTTGAGAGATTCTTTAATCTCGTCAAGGCTTCTGCACTCGTAAGTACGGCGGCTTCTGTTTTCGAGCGCCTTTTCGTACATACCGTCGCGCACCTCCTGCAGACGCTTGGCAACGGTCTCTTCGATATTTTCAAGAGACTCGAAATTCTTTTCTCTGTTGTGGCGCTTTACGCTGACGCACTTGCCCTCTGCGATGTCGCGGGGGCCTATTTCTATACGCAGCGGAACGCCCTTCATCTCGTACTCCGAGAACTTCCAGCCGGGGGTGTTTTCGCTGTCGTCCACCTTTACGCGGAAGTTTTCCTTCAGTCTGTCGCGCAGAGCGTACGCAGCCTCAAGAACGCCCTCCTTATGCTGCTGAACGGGGATTATGACCACCTGTATGGGAGCGACCGCAGGGGGCAGCACAAGACCGTTGTTGTCGCCGTGGGTCATGATGATGCCGCCGATCATTCTGGTCGTAACGCCCCATGACGTCTGGTGAGGATAACGGAGCGTGTTGTCCTTATCGGTATATTTTATGTCGAAAGCTTTTGCAAAGCCGTCGCCGAAATAGTGGGACGTGCCTGCCTGCAGCGCTTTGCCGTCGTGCATGAGCGCCTCGATAGCGTATGTGGCAACGGCGCCCGCGAATTTATCGCTTTCGGTTTTTCTGCCTTTTATTACGGGGATGGCAAGATCTCTCTTGTGGAAGTCCGCATAGCAGTTGAGCATGCGGATAGTCTCCTCCTCCGCCTCCTTTGCGGTGGCGTGCATGGTGTGACCCTCCTGCCACAGAAACTCGCGGCTGCGCAGGAAAGGACGGGTGGTCTTTTCCCAGCGGACAACGGAGCACCACTGGTTGTAGAGCTTGGGAAGATCTCTGTACGATTTGATTATATCCGCATAGTGCTCGCAGAAAAGGGTCTCCGATGTGGGACGGACGCAGAGGCGCTCCTGCAGGGGCTCGCTGCCGCCGTGGGTGACCCACGCGACCTCGGGCGCAAAGCCCTCAACGTGCTCTTTTTCCTTATTGAGCAGGCTTTCGGGAATGAACATGGGCATATACACGTTTTCGTGACCCATCTCTTTGAAGCGCGTGTCGAGATTTTTCTGAATAAGCTCCCAGACCGCATATCCGTAAGGGCGGATTATCATACAGCCTTTTACGCTTGAGTATGCAATAAGGTCAGCCTTTTTGCATATATCGGTGTACCACTTTGCAAAGTCCTCGTCCATGGACGTGATCTGCTCAACCATTTTCTTATCGCTTGCCATAATAAACTCCGAAAAATAATTTGATAAATTACATTTTACAACAGGCTGCGGCCTTTGTCAATCTTTTTTCAGCCTTGCGAATGACGCCATAAGCTTTTTTGTGCCCACTTTGTCAAATTCTATTTCGTACAGAACGTCTCCGCCCATGCTTCTCACGCTGAGCACCGTGCCCGCGCCGAAGGTGGTATGACGTACCCTGTCACCCTTGTCAAAACTCTCCGGCACTGCGGCACGGGGTGCCGCGGCCTTTGCGGAGCCGGGCACGGCGGGAGGCGCAAAGGAAGAGCGGCGCGGCGCGGGCACGTTGCCCGTATAAGCCGCTCTCTCTTCTCCCGTGCCCCAGCCCGAGCCGGGAGCGCCTCGGTTGTATATGGGCGTGCCGCCCGCGCGGGCGGGCATCTGTTTGCCGTATCCGCCGCCCTGTCCACGTCTGCCGTAGCCGCCGTAAGACGAAGAAGTGCCGAAGGACGATGCGCCGCCGGAGGAAAAGCTGTCGTCCTCCTCATCGAGAAGCCAGGCGGGTATTTCTTTCGCAAAGCGGGATTTCTGATTGTACTGCGTGCTGCCGTTGAGCATACGCTGATGAACGTAGGTTATGAAAAGCTCTTTTTTCGCCCTTGTTATGGCAACGTATGCAAGTCTGCGCTCCTCCTCTGTCTCCTCGGGGTTCATTATGGACTGGAAGCCGGGGAATATACCCTCCTCCCATCCCGGGAGAAATACATATGGGAACTCAAGACCCTTTGCGCTGTGTATGGTCATAAGCACAACGGCGTCGGCGCTCTCGTCGTATTTGTCGATGTCGGAAACGAGCGCCACATCCTCCAGGAATTCGGAAAGCGACGGCTCCGCCGTGCCCTCCTCGTACTGCGCCGCCGTTGAAACAAGCTCACCCAGGTTATCGAGCCTGTCCTTTTCGGCTTCACCCGCCGCGACGAGCATTGCCTGGTAGCCCGTTTTGACGCAGATGTTTTTAATAAGTGAAGAGATCGTCATGGTTTCGGCGTCGCGGCAAAGCTCCGAAAACAGATCGTACAAAGCCCTCATCGACCGCTGCGCCGCAGCGGGAATTGCCGCATAGTTTGCGGCGTCCCTCATCACCTCAAGGAGCGGCACGCCCAGCGTATCCGCTATTTCCGAGGCAGCCTGTATGCTTTTGTCGCCGATGCCGCGGCGGGGAACGTTTATGATCCTTCTCAGCCGCACGCTGTCGGCAGGGTTGTTCACCACCGCAGTATATGCCAGAATATCCTTGATCTCGGCGCGCTCGAAGAAGCGCATGGAGCCTATCATCCTGTACGGTATACCGCTTTTTGCCAGCGCCTGCTCCACCGCGCGGGACATGGCATTCGTGCGGTACAGCACCGCGAACGAGCGGAAAGGCTCGCCGCCCTCATGCATTGACGCAATGCTGTCCGATATGTATCTTGCCTCGTCAAGCTGCGTCTGCAGCTTGCGCAGCACTATGTTTTTGCCCTTGTCGCCGTCCGTCCAGAGGTTTTTGCCCTTGCGCACCTTGTTTTTCGCTATAACTGCATTTGCCGCGTCAAGTATGGTCTTTGTGGACCGGTAGTTCTGCTCGAGCCTTATGACAGACGCGCCGGGGTACGTTTCGTCGAATGTCAGTATATTTTCGATGGTCGCGCCGCGAAACTTGTATATTGACTGGTCGTCGTCGCCAACGACCATAAGATTTTTGCGGTAGCCCGCAAGCAGGGATACGAGCACGAACTGCGCATGGTTCGTATCCTGATACTCGTCTATGCAGACATATCTGAACCTGTTCTGCAGGTTTGTGCGAACACTTTCAAAATCGCGCAGAAGGAAAACGGTCTGCATGATTATATCGTCAAAATCAAGAAGGTTCGAAGCCTTGAGACGCGACTGATACAGCTCGTATATCCTTGCGATCTTTGAAAGCCTTACGTCCCTGCCCGCAGCCTCGGCATAGTCGGCGGGGGTATGCAGAACGTTCTTTGCCGAGCTTATCTCCGACGCAACGCTTTTTACCGGCAGGCTTTTCGTGTCGATATTAAGCGTTTTCATGCACTCGGTGATAAGCTTTTTCTGGTCGTCGGTGTCGGCAATGCCGAAACCGCGCTCATATCCGAGAAGATCGCCCTTTGAGCGAAGGATGCGCATGCAGACCGAATGGAACGTGCCCGTCCACATTTCGTCCGCCGCCTCGCTGTCGTCTCCGAAGGCAGAGCGCACTCTCTCCTTTATTTCGTTTGCCGCCTTGTTTGTAAACGTTACCGCAAGCACCGACCACGCCGGAGGAACGTCAACGGCAAAGCGCTCGAGAAAGCTGCCGAGCGCTTCTTTTGAGAGCGATGCAAGCGCCGTTTCCATCTCGCCGAGCTCTTTTTCGCCCACATTCTCCGGAACGCTGTCGCACCGGACGGCATTGCCGTAGCGGACTATATGCGTAAGGCGGCTGACGAGGACCGTAGTCTTTCCGCTGCCCGCGCCCGCCAGTATCATAAGCGGGCCGTTTACGGTGTAAACGCTCTCGCGCTGCATATCGTTGAGGTTTGAATAATATTTGTCGAAAAGCTTTCGCTTCAGCACATTGTATCTGAGCTTCTGGGTTTCTGTGGGCATATTGTCTTCCTTTTCGGTAACGCTTCGTTTTTTTCGCTTTATTTTATCACAAAAGCGGGCATTTGTCCATAACGGAGCATCGATTTGTGAAAGCGATATGCATAAAAAGCCGAAAATGCGCCGGAAAATAATTTATTATTTATACATTGCATTGCAAAAGCCGTGATTGACAAAACGCAGCCTCGGTTGTATAATAAACTAAGTATAGTTAAAATACGACACGTGCGCCCATGTTTCGGCAAGTGTCTGCGCGAAAGGTATTGCTATGGCCGTTAAAGTATTATCTGTTTTCGGCACACGTCCGGAAACAATAAAAATGGCTCCGCTTGTCAAGGAACTGGACAGGCGCAGCGAAATAGACAGTATTATCTGCGTGACGGGTCAGCACCGTCAGATGCTCGATCAGGTCCTGGAGGCATTTGATATAAAGCCCGACTACGATCTTGATATTATGAAAAGCGGGCAGACGCTTACGGACATAACCGTACGCGTGCTCGAAGGCATGAACGGAGTTATTGCAAAGACCGCCCCGGACATTGTGCTTGTCCACGGCGACACGTCCACCGCTTTTGCCGCGGCGCTTTCCGCCTTTTACAACAGGGTGCCTATAGGCCATGTTGAAGCGGGGCTTCGCACCTACAACAAATATTCTCCGTATCCGGAGGAGATAAACCGCCAGTTTATCGGCTCAGTTGCCGACATGAATTTCGCGCCCACGGAGAAAAGCCGTCAGAATCTTATAAACGAGGGCAAAAAGCCCGAGACCATATATGTAACGGGCAACACCGCGATCGACGCCATGCGGCTCACCGTCCGCGACGATTACAGCGACGAGATCACCGAATGGGCAAAGGGCTCGCGCCTTATAGTTCTCACCGCGCACCGCAGAGAGAACATCGGCGACACCATGCGCGGAATGTTTCGCGCCATACGCCGCATATGCGAAAAATACGACGATGTGAAGGTCGTGTATCCCGTGCATCTGAACCCCGCGGTGACAGAGGCCGCAAACGAGGTTTTGGGCGGAGAGGAAAATATCCGTCTTATAAAGCCCCTTGAGGTGTTTGAATTTCACAACCTGCTTGCCCGCTCGCACATAATCCTCACGGACAGCGGCGGCATACAGGAGGAGGCTCCCTCTCTCCACAAGCCGGTCATAGTTCTCCGCGACACAACGGAGCGTCCCGAGGGAGTTGAGGCAGGCACGCTGAAGCTTGCCGGAACGGACGAAAACGTTATATTCTCCGTTATCGACTCGCTTCTCAGCGATCCCGAAGAATACAAAAAAATGGCAAGCGCCGTTAATCCTTACGGAGACGGCTTTGCCTCCCGACGTATTGCAGACGCTATTATCGAAAAGTTTGCGGACCGCGTCTGAAGTTTGCAACATCCACGTTGACAGAAAGGCTATTGTTGTATGACCACATGCGCTTTATACGGCAAAACCAAAAAAACGCTCACAGACGCTGTGGGCGCTGCGGTTTTTGCTCTGCTGCTTCTGCAGCCCGTTCTTGACGTTATCTCCTACTGGGCAACTGTTTTCGAGTGCTCCGCCATTACCACTCTCGTAAGATTTGCGATGTTTGCCCTTGTAATGCTGTACGCTTTTCTCATTTCCGACAGAAAGCGCACCTACATTATATTTGCGGCAGCTCTGTGCCTGTTCTGGATAGCGCACATGATCGCCTGCTTCAAAGCGCCCGGCGGATACAAGTCTCCCGTTGCGGACGCCGGCGATTTCCTGCGCACCGTGCAGATGCCGTTTTTCACTCTTGCGTTCATAACCTGCTTCAAAAAGAGCGACAGAGTGCCGGTATATGTTCAGGCGGGTTTTCTCGTGAACATGATACTCATGATGCATTTTCTCATTCTTTCATATATGACCGGCACGCAGATATACACATACGTGGACGCGCGCGTAGGTCTTATGGGCTGGGCAAACGTGCACAATTCGCAGAGCGCCATACTTGCGTTTGTCGTTCCGCTTATCCTTTTCTATATTTACAAAATGAAAAAGCCCGTACTGTTCTACTTTACGGCGCTTATATGCTTTGTCGACCTTTTCTTCGTGGGTACGAGAGTTGACTATTTTTCCATTCCCATAATCGGCATCGCGATGATATTCTTCCTCATCGTTTCTAAGGAAAAAAATCCCGCGTATTACGTAACGCTCGGCGCAATTGTCGTTTTATGTCTTATATGCTTCAACTCGTCTGTCGTAAACAGCAACCTGTACAATCATTCCATCAACATGTCAACAAAGCAGTCTTACATAGACGACACGCTGGAGGAGATCCATACCCCGTCCGGCAATCCTCTGCCCTCCCATATAGACAAGGAGACATTTGACTCCCTGCCGCCCCGCGCAAAATACGAGATACTCAAAATATACGAGCTTTATGCGGGCCCCATGGTGCAGCGCTTCGGCTTTGAGAGAGTTTTCGAGGAATATAACTATTCTCTTAAGGTAAGCGAGCTTACCGCCGTGCGCAACCAGAAAAAGCTCTTCGCAAAAATGGTCTGGGACGACTCAAATCTTCTCACCAAATGCTTCGGCTACGAATACAGCAACATGGTGGTGGACTATAAGACCGTTGACAAGGACGGCGTTGAAACCGTAACACAGGTGATATACGACCTTGAAAACGACTTCCCCGCCATATACTACATGGGCGGATATGTGGGCTTTGCCTTCTACATCGCATTCCTCGCATATTTTGCGCTTCTGATAATCGTAGGGCTTATAACCCGCTTTAAAAAGCTGTTCACCCTTGAGAGCGGCATGGTGGGCGTAACGTTCGTGCTCATGCTCGGCATCGCGCAATACGCGGGATACGTTCTCAGACGCCCCAACGCTTCCATATACCTCTCCGTAATTCTCGCCTATATATACTGGCTCACCGCAGTGCGCGAAAACGTAAAGCTCCGCGATATTTTCAAAATATTCTCAAAAAACCGCAATTTCTGATATTTTCGCATAACGGCGCAGCTCCGAAGCGGCGCCTGCGGCTTTGCCGTGCGAAGCGGCGTGACGGAGCGCCGACGCACAGATCTCCATCGCTTTAGTGCCTTGCCGCGCAGTATGTAGGCTGCGCCGCAGGGCACAAATGCAAAGAAAGGCTTTTTTATGGATAGAAAGAAAAAGGTGTTTTTCAAAAACACCGTAATGCTTTATATTCTGCAGTTTTCCACATATGTTTTCAGCTTTGCGACGGTACCGTACCAGACGCGCGTCCTCGGACCCGCAGTGTACGGCTATCTGGGAGTTGCAGCCGCTCTCATGGCATATTTTCAGCTTGTCATGGACTTCGGTTTTCTGCTCTCCGCAACACAGGACGTTTCGCAGAACCGTCTCGACAAGGCAAAGCTCAACAGGATATACACATCCGTAAATGTCATAAAGGCAGCGCTTGCGCTGCTCTCCTTCGGGGCGATGTTCCTCATCTGCTGGCTCGTGCCGAAATACCACGGCAATCTGCTTCTGTACGTTCTGTATTTTGCCGCATTTGCCGTAAACGCCTTTTTGCCCGACTATCTCTACCGCGGACTTGAAGAAATGCAGTCCATAACCTACCGCACGGTAGCGGTCAAGGCGCTGTTCACAGTCCTCGTTTTCGTATTTATAAAGGGACCCGAGGACTATCTGCTCGTGCCCGTGCTTCTGGGTATAGGCAACGTTATCGCCGTAGTGTGGGCGCACATACATGTCCATAAAAAGCTTGGCATACGCTTTACCTCCGAGGGGCTCGGAAACGAAGTCAAGGTGCAGACAAAGCGCAGCGCATTCTTCTTCCTTTCAAGAATTGCAACAACGGTATTTACGACCACAAACACCGTTATCCTCGGCGCCGGCAGCGCCTTCAACGATACCATGACGGGCTTTTACAATGCCGCCGACAGACTTATAACCACAGGCAGAAACTGCGTTTCTCCCCTGTCCGACAGCGCATATCCCTACATGATAAAAAACAAGGATTTCAAGCTGGTCAAAAAGATCCTTTTAATATTTGAGCCGCTTATCGTCGTTTTCTGCATAGGCGTGTTCATTTTTGCCGATCCTCTCTGCGGGCTTCTGTTCGGCAAAGACTTTATAACACTGGGCGCGGGCGTTGACTACACTACGGGAGATATTCTGCGCGCCATGCTGCCCATCGGCGTGTTCACCCTGCCGAACTACATCCTCGGCTTCCCCACTCTCGGCGCGCTGGGCTATAACAAAGAGGTCAACTGGTCGATCATCGCAGGCACAGTTATCCATCTTATAAACCTTGCCGTGCTGTTCGGATTTAACATTGTTAACGCATTTACTCTTGCCATACTCACATCTGTTGCAGAGGGCATTATACTTCTGTTCAGAATAGCGGTGCTTCTCATTCACCGCAAGGATATTGCAAAACTGCAGCAAGGCTGAAGGAGGACCTTTTATGTATACTCTCAGCATAGTAATACCGGCGTATAATGTGGAAAAATATTTTCCCGCATGTCTTGATTCGGTCTACACCGACCTGCCGGACGGCTGTCAGGTCGTGCTTGTGGACGACGGCAGCCCCGACCGCTGCGGCGAGATATGCGACGAATACTGCCGCAGATACCCCGGCATAACAAAAGTAGTGCATCAGGAGAACAAGGGTATCGGCGGTGCAAGAAACGCCGGTATGGATGCCGCAGACGGCGAGTATATGCTCTTTGTGGACAGCGACGACTCTCTTGAACCGGGAGCCCTTAACGTTGTCATGGATGCCATAAAAACGTACGGCGCTGATATGATATCTTTTCCCGCCCGCTGTGTTGCGGGAGACGGTACTCTTCTCGGCATTGAGCGCGAAAGCTTTGAATGCGGAAAGGTGCTTGACCCGCATACCGACAAAGCGCTTATAACCTCCATCCCCGCGCTTTGGAACAAGGCTTTTCGTCTCCGTCCGCTGCGCGAGGCGAACGTCCGCTTTGTCACGCACATATGGTACGAGGATATGCGCGTTGTGCCGAAATTCATAAGCCTGTGCGGCAGCGCCGTTTTTCTTGAGACGCCGCTTTATAACTACATGAAGCGCGAAGGCTCTATCATGAACAACGACCGCGCCAACAGAAACTCCGAGATAATCGACGCCTGCGTTGATCTCTGCGATTGGTTCCGCGAGCGCGGCATATACGAAGAATACCGCACGGAGCTTGAATATCTCATAATCTATCATGTATACCTCACGGCGACCGTGCGCCTTATCCGTCAGGCAGGCACAAAGCACGCGCTTATTGCGAAATTCCGCGAATATACAAAGCAGAACTGCGGCGATATTTTCAAAAATCCCTACGTTGCAAAGCTGCCCGCAAAGCGCAGGCTTATACTGCGGCTCATCGACATGAAAATGTACGGCGCGGTCAAACTTCTTTTCAAAGTTAAAGGATAAGTATGTACAGACTCAGTTTCATTATCCCCGTTTATAACGTGGAAAACTACGTTCTGCCCTGCCTTGAGTCCGCGGCGCGCGCGGGTGGCGGGAGATGCGAGATCGTCATTGTGGACGACGGCTCTACCGACAAAAGCGGAGAGATATGCGACACTTTTGCAAAAGATCACCCCGAGGCCGTTGTTATCCACCAGAAGAACGCGGGACTGGGCGGCGCGAGAAACACGGGAATAGAAGCCGCGCGCGGCGAGTATCTGTTTTTTCTTGACAGCGACGACACCGTAACGGATGACGCCGCAGACACCGTTTTGTCCGTGCTGGACAAAACCGACGCGGACATTCTGGAGTTTCGCATAAGAGGACACAGAGAGGACGGCAGCGAGCTTTATACGACTTCGCAGCCCCTTGAGGCGGGACGCATTTACGACGTGAAAAACGATAAGTTTATCCTGACCGTAACGCCCAGCGCCTGCGACAAGGTGTTCCGCGCCTCGCTTTTCAGAGACACGGGCGTGCGTTTTCCCGACCACGTCTGGTACGAGGACCTTTGGACGGTGCCAAAGCTTACGGCAAGCAGCAAAAGGTACGTTTATACCGACAGCGTTATATATAACTACCTCTGTCGCACGGGCTCTATAATGAACAACAGCAAAACGGAAAGATGCGGCGAGATCATGGGCGCCATGGAAAGCACCCGTATGTGGTTTCGCGAAAACGGACTTGAAGAGCAGTATTCGCAGGAGCTTGAATATATGACGGCGACTCATGTGCTTGCGGACGCCTGCACAAGAGTTATAAAGCAGGCAGGATGGCGCCATCCGCTGCTGAAGAAGCTGCGCGCGTATACTCTTGAGCACTGCGGCAAAGGCTTTATGAAGACAAACGCCTATTGCCGTACCCTCGGCGGCAGCCGAAGGATCGTCATGCAGCTTTTGTACCGCGGGCATTTCTTTCTGCTCTGGCTGATCTTCAAGATAAAATAAGTTTTCCGCTCATACATGGGCGCTGCCCCACACCCCATCCATGAAACGTTATATATGGGGCTTCGCCCCAAACCCCACTCGAGGACTTTTCTCCCCAAAAGTCCCCGAGACCCGAAAAAACCGGACTGGATAGGTTTTGGACTATCAAATCGAGATAGAGAACAAGGCTGCCGTCGGCAGCCTTGTATTTTCGTTTGGAAAAGCATTTCAAACTCTATAGTCAGCTTTCCGAACGATAGTGAGAAAGACGTGAAGGGACTACTTTTCCGTAAGTAGCCCCTTCACACATCCCCGAATCGGT